>CAIJTR010000152.1 GCA_903823665.1 uncultured Rhodospirillales bacterium | reverse complement strand
TGTTTCTAGAGCACGAACTTTCGACCAGATGATTCCATCTGGTCGAAACGTGCTCTAGAGCAACGCCCGATCATATTGAACCAGCTTGGTTCAACGTGATCGTGGCTAATCAGGTCAGGTTTCGCAGCGCGCTCACGACCCGGTCCACATCGACGATCCAGTTGTTGTGGGTACCACGATAGACGGGTTCGTGGCTTTCAAAGGCGAGGCCGAACATCCAGCCGTAATTATGGCCGCGCAGCATGGCGGTTTGGGGCAGCCATTGCATGACGTAATGCGGATCGCTGAGGCCGATCAGCGTGGCACCTGGTTTGGTGAAGAGGGCGTTGTAGAGCCCGGCCCCGAGAGGCCCCACGATGAGGCGGGCGTCTCGGAAGATTGTCACTTCCTCGGCGGCGGAGAGCTCGCTTGGGGTGATGATGGCGAAGCCTTCTGCGCGGAGGCGCTCGATCAGCTCGGCTTCGTTCAGCAATCGCCTGATGCCGCGTGCGTCCTGGCGGGAGATGTAGAGCTTTTCTGGCCCGCACGCCCCGGTGTCGAAGGATTCAATTTGACGGTCGAAGATGGTGGCGTCTGGCACCAGGCCGCCATCGACGTAGCCGGCGTAGAGTTCTCGGAACCGCATGGGCTGGTGGGGGGCGCGGATGATCAGGCTGCCTTCGCCGTAGCCGAGGCCTGCCAGAACGTCGCGCTGGTAGGGGCGGATGTTGGGCTGGACGATAAGCTTTTCTGGCCGGATTCCAGCGCGTTCGTAGTAGCCGAGCTGGGGCAGGGTTTGGACGAGCCAGTGCGAGTGATTGTCGCCGCTGCTGGTGTTGTGGAACAGGAAGCCACAGGGCTCGTCGATTTCGATGGGGGTGCCCGCGTGGTTTGGGCGGCTGGGCGGTGGCTCGGCGTGTAGGCCCGCTTGGTTCCAGAGGTCGGTGTAGTAGCGGCCATCGGCGGTGGTGATGTCTCGCCCATCGGTGACGGTGACGTGGTGGAGCTTGGCCAGATACATCGCATCAATATGCGAGTGTTTGCGGCTGGTGATCTCAGCCGTCATTTCGGGGAGTGCGTCGAGATGGTCGAAGAGCACCGGGGGCTTGATCGGCACCGCCTGGGCTTCGGCGAACACCGTGATAGCGTCGGTGGGGCTGGCGGCGAGATCGGCCACACGCGGCAGAGTGTGGAGTGCGCGGACGCGTTGGAGTTCGATGTCAGCCATGGGCTTCGTGCAGCGTGATCGTGCTGCCCTTGATGTGGATGATGCGGCCTTGCGGGTTGAGCAGGGGGCGCAGGGTGGCGAGGTCGGCGAGGCCGAACACCGCGATCAGGCCGAAGCAGGCTACTGGTAGGTTGTCGTCGGCGAAACGGATGTTTTCCGGCATGCCGTCCGGCGGGAGTTCGGCGCGCAGCGTGGTGAGGGCGGCGCGCACGGATTGTTCGTCGGGGCCGCTTGCGCCCGGCTGCCAGTTCACGTCGGTGTGCGGCATGGCGTGGATAAGGCTGGCTGCCAGATCATCCGCCGCATTGCCGCCGATTTGCAGGTAGCGTTCGCCCGCGCGGTTGATGCGACTTCGTGTGGCGAGTTGCTGGACGCCGAAATTCAGCGCGGCGCGGACGCGGAAGGCACCTTCATAGGTTTCAGCCGCCAAGTGTAACGCGAAAATACCGGTGTAATAACGATGCAGGGCAGGGTGGCCCAGATCATCCGTTCTTGTGAGAAGAACGGATGATAAATCCATCAGACGTTGAAGCGGAACAAGAGGATGTCGCCGTCTTTGACGACGTATTCCTTGCCTTCAACTCTCACTTTTCCGGCCTCCTTGGCACCTTGCTCACCTTTATAGGCAACAAAATCATCATATGCCGTCGTCTCGCAAGCAATAAAGCCGCGCTCGAAATCATTGTGGATGACGGCTGCGGCCTGCGGGGCCTTGGTGCCACGCACGATGGTCCAGGCGCGGGCTTCTTTGGGGCCGACGGTGAAGTAGGTGATGAGGCCGAGCAGCGCGTAGCCCTCGCGGATGACGCGGTCCAGGCCGCTATCGGTGAGGCCGAGGCCGTCGAGGAATTCGGCGCGGTCGGCATCGGGCAACTGGCTGACTTCGGCCTCGATGGCAGCCGAGACGACGACGTGGCGCGCACCTTCGGCGGCGGCACGGGCGGCGACGCGCTCGGAGAAGGCGTTGCCGTTGGCAGCGGAGGCTTCCTCGACATTGCAGACGTAGAGGACGGGCTTGGAGGTCATCAGCTGCAGGCGGCGGGCAGCTTCAACATCGGCGGGAGCGATGGCGGTGCGGGCCATGCGGCCGGCCTGGAGGGCTTCGAGGATGGGCTCCATGATTGCAACCTGAGCCATGGCTTCCTTGTCGCCGCCGCGGGCCTTTTTCTGGGCGGCGGGCAGGCGCTTTTCGATGCTTTCGAGGTCGGCGAGCATCAGCTCGGTCTCCACGGTTTCTGCATCGCGGATCGGATCGACGCTGCCTTCGACATGGGTGATGTCGCCATCCTCGAAGCAACGCAGGACGTGGATGATGGCATCGACTTCACGGATGTTGGCGAGGAACTGGTTGCCAAGGCCTTCACCTTTCGAAGCGCCGCGCACGAGGCCGGCGATATCGACGAATTCGAGACTGGTGGGGACCGTGGTTTTTGATTTGCCGATGACCGTGAGCGTATCCAGCCGCTTGTCTGGCACGCCGACGCGGCCGGTGTTCGGCTCGATGGTGCAGAACGGGTAATTCGCCGCCTGGGCTGCGGCAGTCGCCGTCAGCGCGTTGAACAGGGTGGATTTGCCAACGTTGGGAAGGCCCACGATGCCGCAATTGAAGCCCATTTTAACGATCATCCTGTGTGAGCAACGCAACCCGCGTCATGAAATCCTCGGGCTTTCCCGAGGCGAGCATCGGTGCCGCGTCTGATACGGCATCGAGCAGATTGGTCAACATCGGCAGTTCCACCTTGGCGAAATCACCGAGCACATGGCCGGTGACGCGCTCTTTGCTGCCGGGGTGGCCGATGCCGAGCCGGACGCGCCAGTAGTCTGGCGAGCCGAGCATTTTGTCCATGGAGCGCAGACCGTTATGGCCCGCGGCTCCACCGCCTTTTTTCACGCGGACCTTGCCGGCGACAAGATCCAGCTCGTCGTGGAAGGCGGTGATTTCGGCAGTTTCGATTTTGAAGAAGGCGGCGGCTTGCTGCACCGCTTCGCCGGACAGGTTCATGTAGGTGAGCGGCTTGAGGGCCAGCACTTTGGTGCCGCCGACATTGCCTTCGGCTGTCATGCCCTTGAAGCGCTGCCGCCACGGGGTGAACCCGTGGCGGCTTGCAATCACGTCCATCGCCATGAAGCCGATGTTATGCCGTTGTTTGGCCATTCCGGGCTCAGGGTTGCCCAGGCCGACCCACAACAACACCGCCCAGCTTACTTCTTGGCAGCAGGCTTGGCAGCAGCCGGAGCGGCCTTGCCCTTGGCGGGTGCCTTGCCGGCGGCGGCGGCCGGGGTGGCCTCCGCGGCGGCGGCTTCCATGCCCTTGGTGGAGGCGAGCGACGCGATCACGAAGTCACGGTCCAGAATGGCCGGCTTGATACCCTCGGTGCCCTTGAGGTCGGACCAGCGGATGTTGTCGTTGATCTCAAGGCCGGTGAGGTCGGCCACGAAATGCTCTGGCACCGCTTCCGGATCGCAGAAGCATTCGACCGCGTGGCGGACGACGTTCATCACGCCACCGCGCTTCAGGCCGGGGCTGAGTGGTTCGTTGATGAACTGAACGTTCACGGCGACGCGGATCTTTTCGCCAGCGGCGAGGCGCTGGAAATCAACGTGGACCGGCTTGTCGCTGACCGGGTGGAACTGCACTTCGCGCATCAGAACGCGCTGGGTGGTGCCGCCGACGTTGACTTCATACAGGCGCGAACGCCAGCCACCGCGGGTGAGTTCACGCATGATGATGCGCGGGTCGAGTGCCGCGAGCGTTGCGGTTTCCTTGGCACCGTAGATCACGGCGGGGACAAGCCCAGCCCTCCGAGTAGCGCGTGCTGCCCCCTTACCTGCATTCGCGCTCGCCTCGGCCTCAATTGTTACAAAATTGGCCATGTGGTCACACTCCGTATGGGTGTCCGGCCACGAAACTGTGGCAAGGACGAAAAGCGCCGGCCTCCAGGGGTGCCGACGCAGCGCGCGGGTCTAGCGGATCACGCGCTGGGATGCAACCAAATGGCAGGGAAAATTGCGCGATTTGAGGGCTGCCATGCTACAGGCACAATTTCGTGACAGGGCTTTTCTTTTGCCGCCGCAGCGCGGAGAAGCTTTGGGCCGATGATGGGGATAAGTGACATTACGGGTCCAATGACGCCATTTGAGGCAACGCAGGCCGGCCAGAAGCTGCTGTTCGTGGAATGCACACATACGTACCATAACGCTGTGCAATCCGGGATTCAGCGGGTGGTGCGCAACATTCTGCGCCATGCGGGTGAGGTGGCGGCGGAGCGCGGCTATGTGATGGTGCCGGTGGTGTTCGAGGCCGGGCAGTTCCGCGCGGCTGATCTGTCCCGCGTTCTCAATGACAAGCTTCGGCCGCTGGAGACGGGCAGCCGGTTGGAGCGGATGCAGGCGTCGTTTCGGGCGTGGCGGGCCCTGGGCGGGCGTCAGAAGGTGTTGGCGGCCGGATTGCCGGTTTATCGTGGTTTGCGCCGGGCGGTGGCGACGGTGCTTCCGTTCGAGCCAGTGCATAGATTTCTCTATGCGCACTCGCGCAGCTTTGGGCTGGGATGGTGTCTGGCGTTGCCGGTGTGGACGCTGCGGGACGTGAAACGACGGTTTTCCAAGCCGGTGGCGGTTGTGATTGTGCCCGCGGCACCCGGTGATGGGTTCGGCTTCAGCATGGACGCGATGGGCGAGCATGCTGGCAATGTGCTGCTGCTGCTAGATTCGTCATGGCAGCTGGACCTTTGGTCGGCCGTTGTGCGGTTTCAGGCGAAGGGCGGGACGACCTGGTCGGTGATCTATGACCTCATCCCGATCACTCATCCGGAGACCGGGGTGAGCCTGATCAACAACGATTACTATCTGTGGATGCGCGGGCAGTTGAAGGTGAGCCGGCGGTTTGCCGCGATCTCGCGCACGGTGGCAGCGCAGTTGGACGGGTATTTGACGGATCTGACGCGCAATGAGATGCCGCCGATGCCGTGGACGGTGAAGAGTTTCTACCTCGGGTCAGAACTCGATTTCGTGGACCCCGATTTGTCGCCGCGCCCGGAGATCAGGGCGATGTTTGAGGGCGGTGCGCATGTGTTCATTGTGGTGGGCTCGATTGAGCCGCGCAAGAATCACAGCTTCATCCTTGATGCGTTCGATCTATATTGGAAGCAGGGCGGCACGGCGCGGCTGGTGATCATCGGGCGGCACGGCTGGAAGAACGATGTGGTGTTGGCCCGCATGCGACGCCACGCGATGGCGGGCAAGAGGTTGTTTGTGTGCCGTGACATGGGCGACTCGGAGCTGAATTTTGCTTACCTGAATGCCTCCGCACTGATCATCGCCTCTGAGGCAGAGGGCTTTGGGTTGCCGATTGTGGAGGCGTTTCAGCGCGGTTTGCCTGTGCTTTGCAGCGATATTGCGGTGTTTCGTGAGATTGCCGATGGCAAGGCGGCGTTCTTTTCGCTATCCGGTCCATCCTGCCTGACCGAGGCGGTGGTGGCGTTCTGTGCTGAGCGCGATGTGACGCATCGCCGGGAGCGCCATCCGCAACCCTGGCTGACCTGGCGTGATAGCACCGCCGCGTTGCTGGGTGTGGTGCTGGAGCCTTGCGTTCAAAGGAATGATGGAATTGACTCCGCCGGCACCAACAGCGACTGAGACGCCCCACCAGGGCAAGCCCACGCTGTTTGTAGAGTGCAGCAACACATATTTCAGCTCCGAACAATCAGGCATCCAGCGCGTGGTGCGCAACGTGCTGCGTCATGCGGCTGTTGTGGCAGAGCGGCATGGCTATCTGCTGGTGCCGGTGGTGTTCGAGGGCGGGCAGTTTCGCGAAGCCGATCTGCAGCAGGTGCTCGACGACAAGCTGCAGGTGCGCAAGCTGGATCATTGGACGATCGGCTTGAAGGAGCGGTGGGGGCAGTGGCGGGCCATGTCGCCGCGCCAGAAGATATTGGGGGCCTGCTTGCCCGTTTACCGTCTGGTCAGGCGGACGATGGCGTATGTGTTGCCGTTCCCGGCGGTGCACCGGTTTTTGTTTGCCCATCCGCGTGACTTTGGCCTGGGATGGTGCGTGCTGCTGCCATGGCGGGCCGTGCGCAAGCTTTGGGGCGGTGTGGCGGGGACGAGTTCGGTGCTCACTTTGGTGGCCACGTCACCCGTCGATGACCGCTTCGGCATGAGCCTTGATTCGGTTGCAGATCATCACGGCAATATTTTGCTGATGCTGGATGGCTCGTGGAATTTTGCGCCATGGCCCGCTGTTGCGCGATTTCAGGACAGCGGCGGTTTGGCGGTTTCGGTGATTTACGATCTGATCCCGATCACGCATCCCGATGCGTTCATGCCCAGCCTGTGCGATGCGTTCAACGGCTGGATGGCCGAGCATTTGCGGGTGACAAGGCGGTTCGTGACGATCTCGCGGACTGTTGCGGGTGAGTTGGATACGTATCTGCGGCGGGTGACGGTGGGTGAGGCGGACCCAGGGCCGTGGTATATCTCGTCATTCCATTTGGGCTCGGAGCTGGATTTCGTCGATCCCGATCTGCTGCCGTCGGACACCGTGCGGGCGATTTTTGACGGTCCGGAGCATGTGTTCATCGTGGTGGGCTCGATTGAACCGCGGAAGAACCATGCGTTCATCCTCGATGCGTTTGATCTGTTGTGGGAGCAGGGTGGCACAGCACGGCTGGTGGTGATTGGGCGGCACGGATGGCGCAATGAGGCGGTGATGGCGCGGATGGCTGAGCATCCATTGGCCGGGCGGCAGTTGTTCCTGATGCGCGGGATGGCGGATTCTGAGCTGGATTACGCGTACCGGCAGGCTTCGGCTTTGGTGATTGCCTCTGAGGCGGAGGGCTTTGGTCTGCCGATTGTGGAGGCGTTCCAGCGTGGGTTGCCGGTGCTGTGCAGCGATATTCCGGTGTTTCGCGAGATTGCCGAGGGGCATGCCGATTTCTTCTCGCTGTCGCAGCCGTCATGTTTGACGGAGGCCGTGCTAACATTCATGCGGGAGCATGACCCGGCGCTGCGTGCCGAGCGGCACAGGCAGCCCTGGATCAGTTGGCGCGAGAGCACCGAGCAGTTGCTGGGTGTCGTGCTCGGCGAGATGGTCGAGGCTGAGGCTTCGGTCGGCTAGAGCACGTTTCGATCAGATGGAATCATCTGGTCGAAAGTTCGTGCTCTAGAAACATCTGACTCTAGAGCAAC
>CAIJTR010000151.1 GCA_903823665.1 uncultured Rhodospirillales bacterium | reverse complement strand
GAGTCTGATTTGCCGGCAACCGGCACAAACCGGCCTTCGGTGAAGTTCAGGGAATTCCAGACCCGCATGCTTGCACGGATATTGAACGGAAATGGCAGTTGATTGGATTTGATCTTGTTGCTCACTGGCGGCAGCGTTTTGAGCCATGCATAAATAGCCAGCACGTCGGCGTCAGTCACCTTGGTGAAATACGGATACGGAAACGCCGGATAGAGATGGCCGTCTGGTGCTATGCCGGTATGCATATCCCCCAGAAATTGTGCATCCGACATTCCACCGATACCGGTCTTTATGTCTGGCGTAATATTGGGCGAAATCAGCGTGCCGAACGGAGTCTGGATTGAAACACCACCGGCATACGCAGCGCCACCTGGAGCGGTGTGACAGGCAGCACAGTCACCGGCTATGGCAAGATAGCGGCCCTGCTCCACCTGCGCCGGATCAGCAGCCATACTCGTCATGGGGCTGATCAACAGGGCCGCGGCGGCGATCCGGGCCACCCAAATGACGCTCATGCCGGCACCAATGGGCCAGGGGATTTCAGATATTTCGTCTTGATCGCATCCGCCGCCCAATAGGCGAGTGCCCCCACCGTGCCCGTTGGGTTATAGCCCGCGTTCTGTGGGAAGGCGGTGGCACCCATCACGAACAGATTGGGCACGTCCCAACTTTGCAGGTAGCGGTTCAGCGCGCTGGTTTTGGGGTCGGCCCCCATCACGGCACCTCCGCATAAATGCGTTGTTTGATAGGGTGTCACAGAATAAGGCCCAGTGCGAGGACGCTTCACCATCTGGCGTGGCCCCATCTTCTGCACGATTTCGCCCAGCCGATCGGTCAGGAACGCCGACATTTTCAGCTCGTTTTCGTACAGGTCGAAGTTCATTCGCAAAAGCTTGCGACCGTGCGGATCAGTATAGGTGGGGTCCAGATCGAGGTAATTGCCGCGATAGCTGTACGAACTGCCATGCGTGTTGAAACTGTAGGAACTGAGGTAGTTCTCCGCTACCGACTGCTTCCATGCCGCGCCCCAACTTGGCGTGCCCGGCGGCGTGAGGGTGCCCAGGATGGGCCGGCCACCGGTTTGTGACGCGCCCATAAAGCCACCGCCGACGAAGCCGAGGCCTGCATGGTCGAAATTGTCGCCGTTGAAATCATCAATCAGCATGCCGACTGAACCCGATGCGACGAACGGATTGAAGTTTTTGTCGGTAAAGAACGCATCAACGCCCGACGTGGTTTGATAAGAGTAATTGCGACCGATAACGCCTTTGTTGGTCGCGGGGTTATACGGCGTGCCGATGCCGGACAGCAGCAGCAGGCGAACGTTGAAGATCTGGAATGCGCAGAGCAGAACGATTTCGGCCGGCTGCTCCCACTCTTCCCCTGCCGCGTCGGTATAAGTCACGCCAGTGGCACGCTTGCCGGTGCTGTCGGTGTTGATGCGGGTCACCTCACATTGCGTACGCGCGGTGAAATTCGGGTGGCGCACCAGCACCGGCAGGATCGTGGTCTGTGGGCTGGCTTTGGAGTAGTTGCCGCAGCCAAACCACTCGCAAAACCCGCAATAGGTGCATGGCCCGAGTTTCACGCCCAGCGGATTGGTGTAGGCCTGCGACATGTTGCCAGATGGTTGCGGGAACGGATGGTAGCCGCTGTCACGCGCTGCGTCAGCGAACAGGGTTGGCGCATAGGGCTGCTGCATCGGCGGCGTGGGATATCCGCGTGCGCGCTTGCCCTCAAACGGATTGCCGCCCCGCTGAATCTTACCCGCGATGTTCCCAGCCTGGCCCGCTGTGCCGCACAGATACTCAAACCGGTCGTAATGCGGCTCCAACTCGTCATACGACACATCCCAGTCCTGGATGGTCATGTCTGATGGCAGGGACGCAGCGCCATAGCGTTCCGTCAGATGCGACCGCAGACGAAAATCGGTGGGATTGAAGCGCCAGGTTTGACCGTTCCAATGCACTCCGCCACCGCCAACGCCGTTGGGCGGCATGAACGAGCCCCAGGTGCGGATAGGCAGTGCTGTTTGCGTGGCGTTGTTGCGAAACGTCAGCGTCTCCTGCGCCGGTGTGAGGAACAGGCCGTGGCGGATATGATAGCGCAGTTCGTCTTGCGCGAAGGTGGTGGGGAAATCGGTGGCCGTGCTGCGCCAAGCCCCGCGTTCAATTGCCACCACACGCTGGCCCGCTTGCGTCAGTTCTTGTGCCAATATCGAACCAGTCCAGCCGAGGCCGATGATCACGACGTCGGTTGCAGGCAAAAGGCGCGCCATCAGATAACACTCCCGGACAGACCGATCGGCGGCTTGGGGTATCGCTCATTATGGCGGCCCACCCAGTCACGGTAATCGTAACGCGCACCGGGGAAGCCGATCATTTTCCAGGCCGCCATCCCGCGATTGCCGCCATAGATTGGATCGGCAAAGAAGCCCTCTTTGGTGTTCTGCAGCAGCACTTCAAAAAACGCGCGGCCATTGGAGCCGTAGAGCACAAGGTCACCGCTTTCCATGCGCTTGATAATCGCTACCTGCTGGTTTTCTGGAATCTCACGAAATGCCTTGCCAGCGAAAGCATCGCGGCTGTGCTGATCCAGGGCTGCGAGGGCTTGGCGATAGCGCGCCGCCGGGGTGAGCGGCGATTGCGGCCCCTGGCCCGGCAAGCCATCTGCAAAAGGCGGCCGCATATAAAGGGCGGTGGCACTGCCATATGGACCAGCGAGTTGCCGGTCGATGAACACCGCAACACCAGCATCCTTGCCACCCGGCGTGGTGGGGTCAGCCGGGATCAGGCGGTCAACCAGCACCTCAACCAAGGCGGCTTCATCGGGCGTAAAGAATACCCAGCCGCCCGGCACGACCTGCACTGGTGCTGCTGCCGCAGCATCGCTTGCAGGGCTTGCTTTGCTGCTCGATGAACAACCTCCAACAACCGAGTTGGCCATGAGCGCCGCGGACGAAGCGAGCAAATATCGTCGTGTCGCTGAGAAGCGCGCAGGCGGCTGGAGCATGAT
This sequence comes from uncultured Rhodospirillales bacterium, assembly GCA_903823665.1. Lineage (GTDB taxonomy): Bacteria > Pseudomonadota > Alphaproteobacteria > Acetobacterales > Acetobacteraceae > CAIQQQ01. The sequence continues at coordinate 489 of CAIJTR010000151.1, read as the reverse complement.
GGTTCCAACTCTGGAGAGGACAATTTAAGCCGCGATGCTTCGTTCATTCTGACCGTCAGATCGGCGTCCTACGAGCACCCAGAACCATTCCGCGACCAAGGTCATCAGGAATAGCGTCGGAATCTACCCAGTGGTTCGGCGATAAATTTGACGTCAACACTAGGTCCGGTCGCCTACGGAACTGCCCCGCTTATGTGGTGCCGTGCGGGCGGCGCGATTTCCCATCGGCGAGGGCATTTGCGTCTTTCAACGCTCCAACCAAGTCTTCGGAGTTGACATGCTTGGTCATTGTGACCGCCTCTTCATCCAGACGATTATGGATCTGCGGACTGTCCCGCCGGAGTTCCTCGAGCAGGCCAATGATTTTCGAGGTCTTTTGCTCGCTCAGCAAAGTAAGCTCCAGGATCAACTGGGCTTGGTGCTGTGCCAGCGCTTCCTCACGGCGTTGCGTTATCAGGATGAAGATAACAACGTAGAACTCAGCAAGTG
>CAIJTR010000150.1 GCA_903823665.1 uncultured Rhodospirillales bacterium | reverse complement strand
TTTGATGGGAAGTAGGCGTAGAGCGTCGCCTTGGACACGTTTGCCGTGCGCGAGACCTGATCCATGCTGACCGCGCCGTAACCGTGTGACAGAAAAAGCTGTTCGGCCGCCTCGATAATCTGGCGGAGCTTGGGCGTGACTTCAGTGGCCACGATGGGGGCGGCGATGTCGTTCATGTTTGTTTAGTGGCGATGCTCTATTCTGGTGTCAAGACTAAACTGCACGGTTCAGTTTACCCTTGACCTAGATCAAGCGAGGTCTATTTAGAGGGTAACTGAACTGACCGGTTTACCAGGATACGATGGCCATGAACGCTTTGAATGAAAAACCGGCCAAGCTTGAAGCGCTTGAGCAAACCATTGCGGGCCCGGTGAAAGCAGCGCCGTCGGCGGCTTCGAAGCGTTCCTTGAAGCGGCTGATGAAGCCCGCGGTGGCCATGGCCGTGATTATCGGCGGTGTGCTGGTCGCGCATTGGTGGCTGGTCGAGGGAAGCTTTATCGAGTCGACCGACAATGCTTATGTGCAGGGCGATATCGCTGTGCTCGGCCCACGCATCGACGCAGATGTTATTTCCGTGGATGTGGGCGATAATCAGGCGGTGAAGGTGGGCCAGAAGCTGATCAGCTTCGATCCGCGTGACAAGCAGGCGTTGCTCGACACGGCGCGTGCAGGGGCTGCGGAGGCCACTGCCGCCATTGAAGTTGCGAGTCACTCTGTTGATCAGCAGCGCGCCATGATTGCGCAATCAGAGGCGCTGATTGCCAACGCACAGGCCGAGCAGACGCGCGCGACGGTGGAGGCTGGCCGCTCCGGCACACTCGCCACTGCGGGCTGGACCTCGCGTTCCGCCAATGATCAGGCGGTGGCGGATCGCCGCAAGGCCGATGCGATGGTCAGCAGCACCATTGCGGCCCACGACACGGCAAGGCAGGGGCTGACGGTGGCGCAGGCCCAGCTCGCGCAGGCTCAGGCCAAACTTGTGACGGCGGAAGCACTGGTTCGCACGGCGGAGAATAATCTGTCGTACACCACGCTTGTGGCCCCGTTTGATGGTGTTGTCGGCAACCGTGCGGCTCAGGTGGGGCAGCATGTGCAGGCCGGTCAGCTATTGATCGCACTCGCCCCGCCTGCCACCCGCCTTTATGTCGTTGCCAATTTCAAAGAGACCCAGCTGGCCCATATGCATCGCGGTCAGGCGGTGCTGCTGACGCCTGATATCGACACTGGAGTCGTGCTGCATGGCCACGTGGACAGCATTGCTCCTGCATCTGGCGCGTTGTTCTCGCTTCTGCCGCCGGAGAATGCGACCGGCAACTTCACGAAGGTGGTACAGCGCTTTCCGACCCGTATCAGCATCAACACCGAGGATGCCGAGAAGGCTGGTTGGTTGCGTGCGGGTCTGTCCGTCACGGCTGAAGTTGATACCCGTAAGGGCGAGCGCAAAATTCTGGGTATCATCGGATCGGCGCGTCAGTCACTCGGCCTGAACTGAGGTCTCGCAATGTCTGGTTATGCGTCGGCGCAGTCCGACAAGAAGCTGACTTGGCGCGAATGGACGGGGTTCATGTCCATGGTGCTGGGCATGTTCATGGCGGTGCTGGACATTCAGATCGTCAGCTCCTCGATTGCCGAGATTCAGGCTGGTCTGTCTGCTAGTGCTGACGAAGTATCCTGGGTACAGACGAGCTATCTGATTGCGGAGATCGTGATGATCCCTCTTTCGGGCTGGCTGTCCCGGCTGCTGTCCACGCGCGTGCTGTTCACGATCTCGGCGATCGGGTTCACGCTGTCATCGTTTGCGTGCGCATTGTCCAATGACTTGGCGACAATGGTGGTGTTTCGCGCCATTCAGGGGTTCATCGGTGGGGCGATGATCCCGACGGTGTTCGCCACATCGTTCATGCTTTTCCCGGGTGCCAAGCGCGCGTCGATTTCTGTGTTGATCGGCCTCACGGCGACGCTGGCCCCAACCGTTGGGCCGACACTCGGCGGTTGGCTGACGCAGGTGCTGAACTGGCATTGGCTGTTCCTCATAAACGTGCCGGTCGGTGCCATTGTAGCATTCAACGTCTGGACGTTTCTGGATGTGGACAAGCCGAATTACGCGCTGGCCAAAAGCTTTGACGGCTTCGGGCTGTTTTTGATGGCGGCTTTTCTGGGCTCGCTTGAATATGTGCTGGAGGAAGGTAATCGCAACGACTGGTTTTCGGACCCCCTGGTGCGCAACCTTGGCGTTGTATCGGCTGTGGCCGGGGTGATGTTCTTCTACCGGATGCTCACGCGCATAGAGCCGCTGGTGGATTTGAAGGCGTTTCTCAACACCAATTTCGCGTTTGGCTGCACGTTCAGCTTCATCATGGGCATTGGTCTTTATGGCTCGGTCTATGCCATCCCGCTGTTTCTGGGGCGTGTGCGGGGCTATGACAGCTTACAGATCGGGGAGACGATGTTTGTGACCGGTCTCACCATGTTCATCTGCGCACCAATTGCGGGCAGGCTGTCCCGCGTGGTGGACATGCGCAGGATGCTTGCCGTTGGCCTGTTCATGTTTGGCGTGGCCGTGATCTGGATGGGCAGGCTTACGAACCAGAGTGCGTTCTGGGAGCTGCTTGGCCCGCAATCGCTGCGGGGCGGGGCGATGATGTTCATCATGCTGCCGGTGAACAACCTCGCACTCGGCACGCTGCCGCCCCATCAGCTGAAGAATGCGTCGGGACTTTACAATCTGATGCGCAATCTTGGTGGCGCGATAGGGCTCGCTGCGATCAACACGGTGGTGACGGCCAGGGCTGCGATGCACATCCAGCATCTGGACGAGCAGGTGACATGGTCGCGTCCCAATGTTGGCAGCACGATGCAGATGATGGGCCATGCTTTCGAGCCGGGTATGGGTTCGCAGGCCAATCTAGCGGCACTGAAGACCATATCGCAGATGGTGCAGCGTGAGGCGCTGACACTGACCTACAACGATGTGTTCTTGATGATGTCGATGAGCTTTTTCCTCGCCATCCCGCTCACGCTGCTACTCAAAAAGCCGCGTCCGGCGAAGGGGCCTTCAGAGGCGCACTGATCAGAGGCGAACTGACCGACTGATCATCGCCAGTGCGTGGATTACAGTGGCGGCACGCACCGCGGCGCGGTCGCCTGGAAAGATCATGCTCTCGCTGTGCAGCCCGGTGCGGGTGGCGAGGCCGAACCAGACAAGGCCCACTGGTTTCTCTGAACTGCCGCCGCCAGGGCCCGCCACACCGGTGACGGCGACAGCGACGTCGGCCAGCGACCGTTCCAGCGCGCCTTGTGCCATGGCTCGGGCAACCGGCTCGCTGACCGCACCGACGGATTGGATCAGCGCTGCATCAACGCCGAGCAGATCGGTTTTGGCGGCGTTGGAATAGGTGATGAAGCCGCGATCAACTGCGTCTGAACTGCCGGCGATGGCGGTGAGGGATGCGCCGATCAGCCCGCCGGTGCAGCTTTCGGCAGTGGCGATCTTCCAGCCGCGCGCGCGGCACTCGGCAAGGACGGCTTCGGCTTGATCCAGCGTGGGCTGATCGATCATTTTTTCAGCTTCTTCTTTGTGTCAGCCGATACTTCGATTTCACCATCTGCGATGGCTTGGCGGAAGCGGGCGTAGTCTATAGCGTTCTGCTCGGCATAGGTCATGGCCCATTGCGCCACGGCTTCATCGAAGCTGTCGCCCTCACCAAGATAGCCCGCCATCACCGCCGCATCACCGGTGCGGGCCTGGGCGCGGGCGAGGGTTCGGCCGCAAAGCTTGGCGTAGAAGGGCAGGGCGGTGGCCTCGATGTCTGAACCGATGGCGGCAAGACGGCCATCCTTTAGCCTGCGCACGTAGAAATCGCGGTTGAAGGATTGCGACCAGCCGAGGAACAGGTCCGGCTCCGCCTGCAACATGCGCTGGCCGACAACCACGCGCTGGCCTTGCTGGGTGTAGGCGCTGGCCCCGGCATAGGGCGCGAGGACGGAGGTTTTGGCTTCTTTCAACTGCAGCAACAGCGTGTCGCCGCAGGCGTTGGCGAACAGGCCGATAGCGCAGAATGTGCCGACGCTGCCGACGCCTAGAGCTTTGAATGCCACGTCGCGCAACCGATAGCGGCTGAGGAGCACGCGGCGTTCCTCGGGCAGGCTTTCGAGATAGCCTTCGAATGCGCCGTGCGCGATCTCTTCCTGCGCGCTCACGCGGTAGATCGCGGGCGGACGCTCTGGCAGTTTCAGGGTGCCGTCAGAGGAGATGAACTGTTTGTAGCCGTCCCGGCTGCTTTGCACGGCGTGATGCAAATGCTGGCGTTGTTGCCGCCTTACGTCCCGCTCGCTGATGGCATCGACGGCGGTACCGAGTTCGATGCGTGAATGCCAGGTATCGAGCGGGGAGGCAGAGGCGAAGGTGGCGATCTCCCGGTGGAATGAGTGGACGGCGCGGCGGGCGAGGGCGCGGCAGGCTTTGTCCGGCATGCCCTGTGCCTGTCCGGCCACAACGAAGCTGGCTGCGAGACGCTTGATGTCCCACTCGAACGGGCCGGGCAGGGTTTCGTCGAAATCGTTGAGGTCGAACACGGCGTCACCGGTGAAGCCCGCGAACGCACCGAAATTGGCGAGATGGCAATCCCCGGAAAGCTGCACGCGAATGCCGGTGTTGGGTGAGGCGCCGAAATCGGCCGCCATGATGGCTGCACCACCCCGCAGGAATGTGAACGGATCGACAGCCATGCGTGCGTGGCGCAACGGGCGAAGGGCTGCGATCCGATCGGCGTCCTGGGCCTTCAGCGCGGCGACTGGGTCGGCCCGGCCCGGCCGCGGCACGTAGTCCGCATGCGACGAGCGAGACATGGAGGCGCGTTTGGCGTGACCGGCCGCCTTGCGGTCGCTGACGGAGAGCAGAGGCAGCGGCGTGGACATGCGCGTTCAATACCTTATGCGATGCTATCGCGATGACTTTGTCAGAACCACGTGGGTAGGGCCATGCGCAAGGCAAAGATCACAATTGCTGCCATGGCACCGGCTATGATGTCATCGGCCATCACGCCGAATGCGCCGTGCTGGCGGTCTGCCCAGCCGACCGGGCCGGGCTTGGTGATATCGAACAGGCGGAACAATGCGAAGGCGGCGAGCAGGCCGGTCCAGGAGAAATGTCCGAGTGGGAGGAGGGCGATCCATTGCCCTGCGAACTCATCAATCACCACCCAGCCGGGGTCTTCGGTGCCGCCGGCTGGTCCGATGGCCCAGAGGCCGAGAAGCACGGCGGCGATGATCGCGAGCCAGAGCACCCAGGCAGGGCCAGTGAGCATCCATGCGCCGAATATGAGTGCGAGCAGTGAGCCTGCGGTGCCTGGTGCCTTGGGCGAATAGCCAGAGCCGAGGCCGCTGGCGATCACGCGGGCCAGGGTGCGCATCAACTGCCGCGCGGCAGGAAATTCGCCAACGGGTGGGCGGTGCTGGCGTTGCTGAGGGCGGCGTAGATGACCTCGTTCTCGATCACCCGCTGCACGTAGTTGCGGGTTTCGTTGAACGGGATCAGCTCCATCCAGTCGATCATGTCGATGATTCCGGTGCGCGGATCGCCGTTCTCGTTGTTCCACTGGCCGATCCGGCCGGGACCTGCGTTGTAGCCTGCGACGGCGAAGGGGACGACGCCGCCAAATTGGTCCAGCAGGCCCTTGAGGTAGACGCTACCGAGGCGGGTGTTCAAAGCGGAATCGGTGTTGAGCGCGCCGAGTTGGACGGGAACGCCGATCTGCTTGCCGACTGATGCAGCGGTGGCGGGCATCAGTTGCATCAGGCCGCGTGCGCCGACGGGGCTGGTGGTGGTGCCGTCAAAGCTGCTCTCCTGGCGGATGATGCCAAGGCCGAGTGCGGGTTCCAGCCCAACATCGGCCGGAATTTGCGCGGCCACGGGCCAGCCGGTGTCGAGTTGGATCAGCCCGTCCCGCCCTGCACGGCGGGCGAGGGACACGGCGATGTCCGGCGATCCGATGCCAAGCGCCAGCTTCGCCACAAGGGCGCGGTCGGCGGGGTCGGGGGCGATGTCGTCGAGCCGGAACAGGAAGGCCTGCGCGCGCCGGCTTTCGCCCCAGCCGATCAGGTAGGCTGCTGCCCGTGCCACCTCACGCCCGGCCAGTTCCAGCGCGCGGTTGGAGTCGACGGGTAGGGGCTGCACGGACCGGATGCGGATTGCTGGGTCCTGGCCGAGGGCGAGGATCGATAGCTGGCCATAGAACGTGTTTGGGTATTTGGCCGCTTCCGCATACTCAGCCGACCCGCCACCGGCGCGGCCGAGCCAGTAATGCGCGCGGGACTGGGTGATGCCGGATTTTGAGAGCTTGGCCAGCGCCTGGAAATGCGGGGTGGCGGCCTGCGGGTTGTTCAGCTTGCGGAGCGCGATGAAGCCCGCGAGGAACTCGGCGTCGAGCTGTTGTTCACCCCCGGTTTGGGCGTGACCGGCGGCGAGCGCGAATGCACCGGCGGTGTCGCCCTGACGCAGCCGACGTCGTGCCAGCAGATTGCGCTCATCCCAGAAACCGGCGCGGCGCGCGGCATCCACATTACGTTCGGCATCCGTGCCTTCGGCCTGCCAGAGTGCCACGGCTTCTTCGTCGCGATTGGCGCGGCGCAGGAATTTGGCGTGTTCGAGCATCAGGCCGGGATCGCGGCGCTGGGTGGTGGGCAGTGCCGCTAGCAGTGCCTCCCCGTTGGTGGCATCGCGCTTGAAGGCCAGGCGGGCCTCGCCCAACGCTCGTGCGGAAGGATCAAGCCGAGCGAGTTGCTGGACTGCGGCGGCGGTGTCGGTGAATGCGAGCCGGTCGAACCGCCGTGAGTGGGAGTCATGAGTCAAAACGGAGCCGAAGCGCGTGATCACCCGCCATTCACCGGCGGGATCGGTGGCGATCCAGGCCCGGTTTGCCATGGCAGCGGCGTCGGCGGCCCGTCCGCTGCCTGCGAATGCTTCGGCACACCGCGCCATGGCACCGGCGAGTGCGGGAGGAGCCTGATCGCAGGCGCTCGCGGCGCTGGCGTCGCCTGAAATCACGGCGATGGCTTCGTCACGCCGCCGGAGCAGAGTTTGCGGTAGCGGCCAGTCCGGACTGTCCTGCTGGAATTGAACGATCTCGCTGAAACTCGCAGCACCTGGGGCCATCAGCCGGTAATAGGTTACGATCTTGCTGACCACCGGATCGACATAGCCCTGCGCCGCCGCCTGTGCCTCGGTCCATCGATCGGCCCGCACAAGTGCCATCACATCGGCAGTTTGAGCCGCTGCTGGGTGAGATATCAGGGCGAAAGCAAGGAGGGCCAATGTGCGCATATCCGCTTCTAACCCGTCCTGGCCTTGCAGTGCATCCCCCGCGCGCCTAGCTTCACGGCTCACAACAAAAATTCTGCAGTCACCGGAGGTTTGTCCATGTTCAAGGGCTCGATGGTCGCCCTCATCACTCCCATGACGCCCGAGGGCGTAGTGGACGAGGATGCGCTTGCCCGTTTTGTAGAGTGGCAGATCAGCGAGGGGACCAAAGGTTTGATACCCGTCGGCACCACCGGCGAGTCGCCGACGCTGTCGCATGACGAGCACAAGCGGGTGGTGGAGCTGACGATCAAGGTGGCGGCCGGCCGTGTTCCGGTAATCGCAGGGGCCGGGTCGAACTCAACCTCCGAGGCCATCGACCTCACCCGCCACGCCAAGGAAGCCGGGGCGGATGCTGCACTGGTCGTCACACCGTACTACAACAAGCCGACGCAGGAAGGTCTGTATCAGCACTACATGGCCATCGCAGAGGCTGTGGATCTGCCGATCATCATCTACAACATTCCGCCGCGCAGCGTGGTGGATATGAGCGTGGAGACGATGGGCCGGCTGTCCAAGCACAAGAACATTGTGGGCGTGAAGGATGCGACAATGAGCCTCACTAGGCCGTTGCACACCACCATCGCCTGCGGGCCTGAGTTCAGCCAGTTGTCCGGTGAGGATCACACGGCGCTGCCGTATCTTGCTGCCGGTGGGCATGGTTGCATTTCGGTGACGGCCAACGTGGCACCTCGCCTGTGCAGCCAGATGCACGCGGCTTGGCACACTGGTCACATCATCGAGGCGATGCATATTCAGGCGCGTCTTGTGGCGCTGCATGACGCGATGTTCTGTGAGAGCAATCCAGGCCCGGTGAAGTTCGCAGCCTCGCTGCTCAGCTTCACCGCTGATCGTTGCCGCCTGCCGATTGCACCTATCGCGGAGACCTCGCGCGCCAAGGTTCGCGCCGCCATGGTGGCGACAGGGTTGCTGAACTAAGTCGATCATGGCCGAAACCAAGCGCAAATCCGGCCTCATCAACCACGGCGTGGCCGCCCAGAACCGCAAGGCGCGGTTTGACTACACCATCAAGGAGGTGGTGGAGGCCGGGATCGTGTTGAAAGGGCCAGAGGTGAAGTCGCTCCGCCTTGGCCGCGCGACGCTGACCGAGGCCTGGGCCGGGGAGCGGGACGGGGAGATGTTCCTGTTCAACTGCTACATCCCTGAATACCAGGGCGGCCTGCTCTCGCGCTTTGAGCCGAGGGCCCCGCGCAAGCTGCTGCTGAAACGCAAGCAGCGCGATCAGCTGCTGGGGGCGGTGGCGCGTGATGGCTATTCGTTGGTGCCGCTGGAAATCCATTTCAACGATAAGGGCTTGGCGAAGGTGCAGCTCGGGCTCGGTCAAGGTCGCAACAAGGCGGACAAGCGTCATGCGATCGCGGCGCGGGATTGGCAGCGCGACAAGTCGCGTCTGATGCGAGAGAAGGGCTGATGCTCCGGCTAGCCTTGCTATTGCTTCTGCTTGGCGTGGTCGGCTGCAGCAGCAAGCCTGAATTCGTGCCGAAATATTATGCGCCGACCAACACGGGCGACACGGTGCTGATCCCGTTTGAGCCTGGGATTGATGACAGCGCCTCCTTGGTGGCGCGTGTCTGCCGGCCGGACGAGCCTGGCCGCTATCGGGTGGTGGTGATCAACCACGGCGCGCCCAGCGACCCGAGCCGCAAGGCGGATATGCAGCCGACTGGCTGTGACACCGAGGCCGCGCAGTTCTTCACCGACCGTAACTATGTGGTTGTGTTCGCCTTGCGGCGTGGCTTTGGCCACAGCACCGGGCCAGTTGTTGAAGATACGGGTGCTTGCAAGGCCCCGAATTACTTCCGTTCGGGCCTGACCGGTGCCGTCGATATCGACGCCATCCTGCGCTACGCCACGGCACAGCCCTATGCGCAGCCGAACAACGCGATCGTGATCGGCCAATCCACCGGCGGTTGGGCCACTATTGCCTATGACAGCGTGGAGCACGCCAAGGCCTCGATCTTCATCAGCTTTGCCGGTGGGCGTGGTGGCCATGCGTGGCCAGACCCGCCGACGAATTGCCGGCCTGATCTGGTCATTGCCGCCGCCAAGCGCTATGGCGAAAGCGCAACAACGCCGATGCTGTGGGTTTACGCAGAGAATGACACGTTCTTCCCGCAAGAAATGGTGCGCGAGATGCATCAGGCGTATGTGCGGGCTGGCGGGCGGGCCGAACTTGTGTTCACGCCTCCGGTTGGCCGCGAGGGGCACGGATTGTTTTATGCGCCCGGTGGAACGACGCTGTGGGGCCCGACCGTTGAGCGTTACATCGCGGAGCAGTCCCGGCCGTAAGCCCAGTCCGGCGTAACGTTCGCTTGCGCTGGGCAGTCGGCATCCCATCTCCAATTCGAGCAAGGATGGATGGTTATGTCGGGTATCAAGACCAAGCTGATCGAGGCAAAGCAGGCCTGGGCCAAAGCGGGACGTCTGCTGACCGGCAAGACAGCTGACCCCAGCGTGCGGCTGCCGCCTGGGCAGCGGCTGGTGAAGGACTGGCCGGTGCTCGATCTCGGCTGCCAGCCGGATATAACAGAGGCGAAGTTCTTCCTCGACATCAACGGTGCGGTTGAGAAGCCAGTGCATCTGAAGCTGGCCGATGTGATAGCGCTGCCTCAGGAAGCCAGTGTTTCCGACATGCATTGTGTGACGGCATGGTCGCGCTACGACAACAACTGGCAGGGCATTTCGTCGAAAACGCTGATTGATCTCGTGCGCCCGCTGCCGGCCGCGCGGCATGTGATTTTCCATGCGCATGACGGCTACACCACCAACGTCCTGATGGAGCAATTCGCCGATGACGATGTTTTTTTAGTGCATTCGTGGGAAGGCCGTCCGATTGAGCGCGTCCATGGCGGGCCTATCCGCGTATTGATCCCGAAATTGTATCTTTGGAAATCGGCCAAATGGGTGAACCGGATTGAGTTCACCACGTCGGACCGGCCGGGTTTCTGGGAACGCAATGGTTACAACAACAACGCCGATCCCTGGTTAGAGGAGCGCTACGATGAGTGATCTGTCCCGCCGCACCATGATGCTCGCCGCTGCTGGTCTTGCTGTTGCGTCTCGCGCATCGGCCGCTGAAACTATCGCCTGGGGGTTCTCGTTTCCTTCGATCGAGGAAGGGGCGCTGAATTTCGCCGATTACAAGGGCCGCGTTTTGCTGGTGGCCAACACGGCAAGTTTCTGTGGCTACACCTACCAGTATGAAGGTCTGGAGAAGCTGCACGCCACCTTGACGCCGAAGGGGCTGACGGTGATCGGCATGCCGAGCCAGGATTTCGAGCAGGAGAGCGGCAGCAACGCGGCGGTCAAAGCGTTTTGTGACGCGACGTTTGGCGTAAAGTTCCCGATGACGGGCCTCACCCATGTCAAAGGTGCAGAAGCCAACGCGTTTTACAAATGGGTGAAGGCTGAACGCCGCTGGCAGCCAAGCTGGAACTTCAACAAGGTGCTGATTGGCCGCGATGGCCGGATCATCGAGACGTTTGGCTCGAACGATGAGCCGACCGGTGCTGCGATGAAGACCGCGATCAACGCCGCGCTGAAGGTTCCTGCGCCGGCCGTATGATCTGGCGATAATCTGCCTTTAATAACGCCATGTCGGATACGTGTGCGCGATAAAGCGGCATTTCGTTTATCCGGTATGGCGCTAACGGCCCGATAATGGGCATGTTGAGTGGCACACGGCTTGCTGATCTGTTGGGTATGACGGTGCTGCGGAACCGCTGTCGGTTCCAGCGCAACGTGTCGCCCGGCAATGGCGCTGGTTCGATGCCGTTCAAGATTTTGCCCTCATCCCGCCCGTCAAAGACGACGCGCCAAATGATCTTGGAGCGCAGCTATGTCGTCATCTTCCCATTTTGTCCGTGAGCGTCTGGTTGTTGTCGGCAACGGCATGGCCGGGATGCGAACGGTCGATGAACTGCTGAAGCTTGATCCCGCCCGGTATGACATCGTGGTGTTTGGGGCCGAGCCACATGTGAATTACGACCGCATCGCGCTGTCGTCCGTGTTGGCGGGCGAGAAAAATGTCGATGACATCGTGATCAACTCGCGCGAGTGGTATGCGGAGCACAACATCACGCTGCACACCGGTGACCCGGTGGTGGCCATTGATCTCGCAGCCCACACCGTGACCTCCAAGAGCGGTGTAACCGTAGGATATAACCGCCTGCTGATCGCCACAGGCTCGAAGCCGATTGTGCCGCCGATCCCCGGCCTCAATCTGCCGGGCGTGTGTGCGTTTCGCGATCTGAAAGACGTGGACACGATGATCGATGCAGCCGCGCATTACCGCCGTGCGGTGGTGATCGGCGGCGGGCTACTGGGGCTTGAGGCGGCGTGGGGCTTGAAGCGGCGCGGCATGGAAGTGGCCGTGGTGCATTTGATGCCGACGCTGATGGAGCGTCAGCTTGACGAGTCGGCAGGCAAGCTTTTGCAGCGTGATCTGACCGAGCGTGGCATCTCGTTCTTCACCAATGGCCAGACCGAGATGGTGACTGGGACAGATCGTGTGACCGGCATCAAGCTGGCGGATGGGCGCGAGGCCCCGGCTGATCTGGTTGTCGTCGCCATCGGCATTCGTCCGGAGACGGAACTGGCGCGTAAGGCTGGGTTGGAGGTCAATCGCGGCATTGTGGTGGGCGATGATCTCTCGACATCAGACCCCGATGTCTATGCCGTCGGCGAGTGCTGTGAGCATCGCGGCGCGGTGGTCGGCTTGGTGGCCCCGATCTGGGACATGGCGAAGGTGTGTGCGCATCATTTGGCCGGTGGCGGAACGCTGATCTATCAGGCGCAGGCGACGGCCACGCGGCTCAAGATCACCGGCATTGACGTCTATTCCGCGGGCCAGCTCGCTGCCGGTGAAGATGAGGACGAGATCATTCTGCGCGACGCAAGGCGTGGTGCGTATCGCAAGCTGGTGATGCGGGGTGGGCAGGTGGTTGGCACGGTGCTGTACGGTAACGTGACTGACGGCGAATGGTATTTCGACCTCATCCGCAAGAAGACCGATGTGGGCGATATTTCGGACCGCATGATCCTGGGCAAGGCGGCGACGCAGGGCGGTGTGGCTCCGGCGTTCGACTTGAATGCGATGGCGGATGACGCGCAGGTTTGCGGCTGCAATGGCGTGTGCAAGGGCACCATCGTCAGTACCATCAACGCCAAGAAGCTCACGACCTATGACGAAGTGAAATCTCACACGAAGGCTTCGGCTTCGTGCGGCAGTTGCTCGACGTTGGTTCGGGAGATTTTGGCGGCGACGCTGGGTGTTGAAGTGGCCAAGCCGGAAATTCCCAAGGTGTGCAAGTGCACGGGCTGCACGCATGAGGAGGTTCGTGCGGCGATCATTGAGCGCAAGCTCAAGACGCAGGATGCGGTGCGTGAGGCGATGGGCTGGATGACCAAGGATGGCTGTGCCTCGTGCCGCCCGGCGTTGAATTATTACCTGCTTTGCGCCTGGCCAGGCGAATACATTGATGACAGCCGCAGCCGCTTCGTCAATGAGCGTGTTCACGCCAACATTCAAAAGGACGGCACCTATTCGGTGCTGCCGCGCATGTGGGGTGGGACCACGAATGCCGTTGAACTCGCGGCGATTGCAACGGTTGCCAGCAAATACGGCGCGCCGGAGATCAAGGTCACCGGTGGTCAGCGCCTTGGTATCTACGGCGTGAAAAAACAGGACTTGCCGGCTGTTTGGGCCGAACTAGGCGAAGCGGGTCTTGTCTCCGGGCACGCCTATGGCAAGGCGCTGCGCACCGTCAAAACTTGCGTTGGTCGCGAGTGGTGCCGGTTTGGCACGCAGGATTCGACCACGCTCGGCAAAGAGCTGGAGAAGATGACCTGGGGCAACTGGACGCCGCACAAGTTCAAGATGGCCGTGTCCGGCTGCCCGCGGAACTGCGCTGAATCGTCGATCAAGGACCTCGGCGTCATCTGCGTTGATGCTGGTTTTGAGCTGATGGTCGGCGGCAATGGTGGCATAGAATTGCGCGGCACGGACAAGCTTTGCACGGTTGCCACCGAGGAAGAGGTGCTGGAATACGCCGCTGCCTTCATGCAGCTTTATCGGGAGGAGGCGCGTTATCTCGATCGCACGGCACCCTATGTGGAGCGCGTGGGCATTGACTATATCCGCGCCAAGATCGTCGATGACACAGAGAACCGGAAGGCGTTGCAGGCCCGCTTCCTCTATGCGCAGACCTTCCTGCAGGACGACCCGTGGGCGGAGCGTGCGACCCAAGGCGTTGATGCGCATGAGTTCGCCAAGCTCGCTTCACCCCAAGAAGCACTGAACTGAGAAATGTCTGTGACCACGCTCAATTGGGTTCAAATCTGCAAGCTCGACGATATTTTGCCGCTCCGCGCGCGTGTTATTCCGGCGGCGAAGGGGGAGATTGCGATTTTTCGCTGCTCGGATGACAGCGTGTTTGCATTGCGCAACCGCTGCCCGCACAAGCAGGGGCATCTTTCGGAGGGCATTGTGCACGGGCATCGTGTGGCTTGCCCGCTGCATGGTTGGGTGATTGATCTGGAAAGCGGCGAGGCGGTTGCACCAGACAATGGTTGCACGCCGAGGCTGCCGGTGAAGGTGGAAGATGGCGTTATCTGGCTGGGCAATGACGTGGCGGCAGGCTGACACGGCTTTTCAGTCATGAGTGATCATGCGCCGGTGGCGGGTGTGACGGGTGATGCGTTCCCGCCATCAGTTGCCACTGACACCCACGCCTTCGCGCCGTTTATCCGCACGCTTGGCCGTGGCCCTGGGCGTTCCCGTTCGCTGACGAGGGCGGAGGCGCGCCAGGCCCTCGGGATGGTGCTGCGCCGGGAGGTGAAACCCGAGCAGGTGGGTGCCCTGCTCATGCTGCTGCGCTATCGCGGTGAGGCTGCTGACGAGATGGCGGGATTGGTGGAGGCCGCGCGAGATCATGCTGGCCTGCCTTGGCAGTTCGCCAAGCCAGTTGACGTTGATTGGCCGAGCTATGCCGATGGGCGCACGCGGGGATTGCCGTGGTATCTGCTCGCGGCGCTGCTGGTGGCGCAATCTGGCCCGCGCGTGCTGATGCATGGTCCGTTGGCTGGACCTGGGCGGCAATCGCTGGCGGAGGCGCTGGGGTTGCTGGGCATTCCTTCTTGTGTGTCGTATGAAGATGCCGAAGCTGAACTGGCCGTGCGGCGCTTTGCTTTCCTGCCGCTGGAGACGCTCAACGCGGAGCTCGCCCGGCTGCTCGCCTTGCGTGGTGTGCTCGGGCTGCGATCCCCATTGAACACGGTGGGCCGGCTGCTTGATCCGGCAAGTGCGCGCGTTTCAGTCGATGGCGTATTTCACCCGGCCTATATCGAGTTGCATCTGGCCGCCGGAGATTTGCTGGGGCGACACATTACCGTCATCAAGGGGGGCGGTGGCGAGACCGAATGGAGCGGTGCGAAGGCGCTGTCGCTGAACAGCAGCAGCGGGGAGCAAAGCTGGCCCGCGTTGCCGGATGCGGGCAAGTCTTCTAGCAAATCCGCCAAGGAAATGTTCGCGGTGTGGCAGGGTAGGCTCGATGATCCCTGCGGTGCCGCCACCGTGATTGCCACCGCTGCTGTGGCACTGCATGCGGCGGGTGCTGCCAGTGATGCCGCCAGCTCCGTTGCGATGGCACGCAATTTGTGGGCACAGCGCATCACAGCGACGCCGCCATTTCGGTAACGTCCCGACCTGCTTCTGACAGCGGATGTCGGGTCAGCAGCAGCGTCTGCCGCCGGATTGCATCCCGTATCCGGTCGTCTCGCCGTACAATCCCGGCCAACCCCGGGGCATGGCCCAGGAAGGTCTGACACGCGCGGGCGAGCGTGCTGTAAGTCCGCTCCCCGGTGTTTCGCGTTGATGCCTGATTGACAACGATGCGTGCCGACGGTTCCCGCCCAGCGGCATCGCGCGCATGGAGTTTCAACACGGCGTAGGCATCGGTGAGGCTGGTTGGCTCGTCGGTGGCGACGACCAGCACCTGATCGGCGCGATTGGTGAGATCACGCACCATCGGGTCAAGCCCTGCCCCGAGGTCGAGGATAACCGTGTCATAGCGTTGGGCGGCGCGGTTGAGCAGTGTTTGCAGCCGCTCCTGCATGGTGTCGTTCAGCACGGCAAGTTCACCCGAGCCGGAGCGGCCGGCGAGAATGTCAAACCCGCCTTCATGGATGAGGCAGGCCGCTTCCAGGCTTGTGCCGCCGGAGAGCACGCTGGCGAGGTCTAGCTCAGGCATGAGGCCGAGTTGGATGTCGACATTGGCCAGCCCCAGATCGGCATCAAACAGCAGCACGCGTTGGCCACGCTGGGCCAAGGCATGGGCAAGCGTGATGGCCAACCAGGTTTTGCCAACACCGCCTTTTCCGGAGGCAATGGCGATGACGCGGCCGCGCTGCGGCGTGGGTGGTGTCATTGGTTTCTTTCCCATTGCGGCGGCACATCGAGCAGGCGGCGGGCTAGCAAATCTGCGGTCAGCGGCACGAGCCCATCTGCGGCACCCGGCCCTATCCCAGCCTCGGTTAGCGCCAACCCGGATATCCCCGCCGCCAGCACGCAGCCCAGCCTTCGGGCGACGTCGAGCCGTGTGGCTACCAGGTATTCTGCACCCATGGTGGCGAACGCAGAGGCCATCTCTCGCGCCTCAGTGCAGTCAGATCCAGCGGGAAGCACCACGGCGATGCGTGCCTGTGCGACAGATGCGAGTGCTGCCAATTCTTGATTTGAGGCGGTATCAAAAGGGCTGCCGCCGGGCATATCGATCAGCACGGGTGCACCCTCTTGCCTGCGGGCGAGGGCGCGCGCCATCGGCACCGGATTGCTTGCGACGACAAGATCAAGACTGAGCAACCGGGTGAACGCGGCGAGTTGCTCGGCTGCACCGGCGCGCTTTCCGTCGGCGGTGATTACCATGGGTTTTTGCCCCGCCATCACCAGCCGCGTGGCGAGCCGGGCCACTGTGAGTGTTTTGCCTGCACCGGGCGGGCCTGCGAATAGCACCGGTTGGCTGCCCTGCTGCAAGGCAAGTGATTTGAACGTGAATTGTCCTGAGAGGCGTTGCACCAGTGGCCCCGCAGCGAGGCTCGCCGCGATCTCGGGCGACGCACCATGAAATGCGAGACCGCGCAGCGTGGCCGCGTCTGGCGCTAATTGTGGGGGTGCCGATGCGGGCGCGGGGCGCGCATCCTCAATCGCGGCTGTGACCTCAACACCATCGGCGACGCGGCGTTGCGACAAGATGAGCGCATCCGGCCCCAATTCACGGCGAACCTGGGCCATCGCCTCGACGGTGCTGGCACCACGGAAGAGTTTGAGCCGCATCAGATGCTGCCCACGGTGCGAATGCGCGCACGCGGCGAGATTTCGGTTTGCGCGAGAACTGGCGTCATTGGCCGCGCCCGTTCAACGATGGCGCGAACGTGGAAGCGGGTTTGGCCGCTTGTCAGCAGCACGGGCTGCTCGCCGGTTTGGCCTGCTGTATCGAAGGCGCTGCGCAGGCGTTGCATGAATTCCTGCAACTTGCTGGGGGCCAGCGCCAACTGCCTGTCTTCTGCGGGGCCGGTCAGCGCATCGAGGAAATTCAGCTCCCACTCGACCGAAAGCGTGATGAGCGGGATGTAGCCTGCTGAGCCCACATGTGCATCGCTGATCTGTCGGGCGAGCCTGGTCCGCACGTGGCCGACAATTGCCGTCATGCTGCGGATCTGCCCCGCGGATGCTTCCTGAATGCCTTCGAGAATGGTTGGCAAATCGCGGATCGAAACGCGCTCAGACAGCAGCATTTGCAGCACGCGCTGCACGCCGCCCACCGCGATTTGCGACGGGATGAGTTCGGTGACGAGTTTTTGCTGTTCGCGCGGCAGATCGTCGAGCAGCTTTTGCGTCTCGGCAAAGCTTAGCAACTCCGACATCGTTTGCTTGATTAGCTCGGTGAGGTGCGTTGCCAGCACGCTGGATGGATCAACCACCGTGCAGCCACGAAACACAGCCTCCTCCCGTAGTGTCGGTGACACCCACAAGGCGGGCAGTCCGAATGCTGGTTCGGTTGTGGTCTCGCCTTCAAGATCCGGCACGCCGCCTTGCGGGGACATGACGAGCATCATGTTCGGACGAAGTTCCCCACGCCCGGCCTCGATTTCTTTGATACGCACTGCGTAGATGTCCGAGCCGAGCTGCATGTTGTCCTGGATACGGACCGGCGGGATGATGAAGCCCATTTCGGTGGCGATGGCCCGCCGCATTTGTCGGATTTGCTCGGTGAGCCTGGGTGTTTCCCCTCCCGCAAGGCCCAATAGCCCGTAACCCAGTTCAAGGCGGATCATATCGATGCGCAAGGCGTCGGTGATCGGCGGCTCGCTTGGTGCGGGCGGCGGCGGTGGGGCATCCGCCTCATCCGGCATTGGTGTTTTGTGGCGTATCCAGGCACCACCGCCAGCGAGGCCTGCCAGTGCCAGAAACGGCAGAGCGGGCAGGCCGGGCATCAGTGCCAGCACGAGGGCGGCACCACCGGCCATAGCCAACGGCTTAGGATTGCCGCCGATCTGACGCATCAGCGCCACGTCCGCCGTGCCCTCCATGCCGCCTTTGGTTACCACCACACCGGCGGCGGTGGAAACCAGCAAAGCAGGAATTTGCGAGACCAGGCCATCACCTATCGTGAGTGTGGTGTAGGTGCTGGCGGCTTCGGCAAACGGCATGCCGTGGCGCAGCAGGCCGATGGCGAGGCCACCGACAATGTTGATTGAGGTGATGATCAGGCCAGCAATGGCATCTCCACGGACGAATTTCGCGGCACCGTCCATGGCACCGTAGAAGCCGCTTTCTGCCTCCAGATCTTTCCGCCTGCGCCTCGATGTTGCCTCGTCGATCATGCCGGAGGAAAGATCGCTGTCGATAGCCATTTGCTTGCCCGGCATGGCATCGAGGCTAAAGCGGGCTGCCACTTCGGCAATGCGGCTGGAGCCTTTGGTGATGACCATGAAGTTCACCACCAACAGGATGCAGAACAGGATGACGCCGATCACCACGTCGCCGCCCATCAGGAAGCCGCCGAACGCAGCAACCACATGGCCCGCCGCATTCAGCCCTTCATTGCCATGCGCCAGGATCAGCCGTGTGGTGGCGACGTTGAGCGAAAGTCGCAACAATGTCGTCAGAAGCAGCAAGGTTGGAAAGCTGGTAAAGTCCAGTGGGCGCTGTAGGAACATCGCGACCATCAGCACGAGCACTGACATGGTGACGGAGAACGCCAGTCCGAGATCGAGAATGACGGTGGGCAGCGGCAGAATGAGGACGGAAAGCAGTGCCACCACGGCAAGCGCCAGCCCCACATCGGTGCCGGGGCCATAGCGTTTTAGCCAGATTTGTGCGTTCTGCCAGCCATCCGCCACCGCGCCGGAGGCCGCTGCGTCTGACGGCATTTAGGCCATAACCCCAGTCACGGGCGGCGGCACCGCGGCACCCTGGGCGGTGTAATCGCGCAGCTTGTTGCGCAGGGCGCGGATGGAAATGCCGAGAATGGTGGCCGCGTGCGTGCGATTGCCCATGGTGTGGTTCAACGTTTGCAGAATGTAGTCGCGCTCAACATCCTCCATCCGGCGGCCGACCGGAATTTCAGTGGGCGGGGTTGATCGGGTGGCGGTGTGCATGGACGAGCCTGGGCTGTGTTCGATGGCGGCTGCTTCGATCTCGGCACCCTCTGCCAGCAGCACGGCGCGATGGACGACGTTTTCTAGCTCCCGCACATTGCCGCGCCAGACATTGGCGGAGAGGCGAGCCACTGCCGTGCTGCTGAACCTGCGATAGGGAACGCCGTTGGCCTCAGCATATTTGTGGGCGAAATGATCGGCGAGGGCTGCCACATCTGCTGGCCGCTCCCGCAATGGCGGCAGCCGCAAGGTTATGACGTTGAGGCGGAAATAGAGGTCTTCGCGGAACCGCCCAGCGGCAACCTCGGCCAGCAGATCACGATTTGTGGTGGCGAGAATGCGGACATTAATGCGCACTGGGGCTGTGCCGCCAAGGCGGTCGATCTCGCGTTCCTGCACGGCGCGCAGCAGCTTGGCTTGCAGGCGAATATCCATCTCGCTGATCTCATCGAGCAGCAGTGTTCCGCCCTCGGCGGCTTCGAACTTGCCAATGCGCCGCGCCACCGCCCCGCTGAAGGCTCCCTTCTCATGGCCGAATAATTCGCTTTCCAAAAGATTCTCTGGAATGGCGGCGCAGTTCAGGGCCACGAATGCGCCGCCAGCACGTTTGGAATGGCTGTGGATGTGGCGTGCGAGAACCTCCTTGCCAGTGCCGCTTTCGCCTGTGATAAGGATAGAGGCGTCAGCCCCCGCCACCTGCTCGGCACGGCGCATCGTCTCCAGCATGGTGGCGTCACGCACGATGAGGCTGTGGCTTGAGGCTGTCGCGGCTTCCAGCAGGGCTGCGATCAAATCGGCCTCTGGCGGCAGCGGCAGAAATTCACGCGCCCCTTGGTGAATTGCCTTCGCCGCATGCGCCGGGGAGACGTTCACACCGCAGGCAATAACGGGAACCACAATGCGCTCGCTCGCCAACGCAGCAACCAGCCCTGCGAGATCATGGGCGACGTCACACAGCACGAGATCAACGCGAGACTTGGCACGCAGCAGCATGAGAGCGGCATCGGCGCTGTCGCATTGCTCAATCTTGGCCCCCCGGCCGATCGCCATTTTGGCGGCCAGACCAAGTGGTCCTGCCAGCGAGCCGATGATGAGAAG
Organism: uncultured Rhodospirillales bacterium; assembly: GCA_903823665.1. Taxonomy (GTDB): domain Bacteria; phylum Pseudomonadota; class Alphaproteobacteria; order Acetobacterales; family Acetobacteraceae; genus CAIQQQ01. The sequence continues at coordinate 1,191 of CAIJTR010000150.1, read as the reverse complement.
ACGCATGATGTGGGCTAGATCGAGCGGTCGGCTTTGACGATTTCGGTCATCGTAACACCCAGCCGGTTGTCATCGACCATCACCACCTCACCACGTGCGACGAGACGGTTGTTGACGTAAATGTCGATGGCTTCACCGAGCTTGCGATCCAGCTCCACCACAGCACCACGGCCGAGCTTGAGGAGTTGGCTGACCTGCATGGTGGCCTTGCCCAGTACGGCGCTGACGGTGACGGGAATGTCATAGACCGCTTCAAGGTCGCGCGCGCTGCGTGGGCCCTGGGTGTCCGCCTGTTGCGGCGTGATATCGCCCAGTTCGGCCAGATCCATTTCGTCAGCCATGGGATGCTACCTTTTCAGTTGTTCGCTCTGGAGTGTGTTGTGCGGTGGGTTGTGGTGTCTCGACCTTGGCCATTGCGTCGAGCAGGCCGAATTGCTGGAGGATTTCAGTGATGGTGTTTTGCACTTCTCGAGCGCTGCGCATCGCTGCACCATTGTCCCAGTTTAGCTTTGCGTCTCCGAGCGGGAGGGCGTCGTAGGGCTCGACACGCACGCGGTCTCTCGTGGGGATTGCAATGGCTTCGATGGCAGCGCGCACGGGTTCGACGAGTGGGCTTGCAACCCGCACGCGCACCGCAACCTCCGGGTCCATCTTGGCGATGATATCTCTCACGAAGCCGGAGATTTCGGCGGCATCGTGACTGCGGCAAAGGATTGGCAGCAAAGCGTCTAGAGTTTGGAACAGCAGCTGCGTGACGGCGGCGATGGCGTCTTCAAGCGTGGCAGCACTTTCCGCACGCAATTCCGCAAAATGTCCTTCAAGCTTGCCCATTGCTTCGGCGGCTGCATCATTGAGATGTCGCGCAGCGGTGTCGCTGGCGATACGACGGCCCTCTGCGACGCCATCTGCGTAGGCCTGTGCAAGATCCTCGGCGGTGTAGCTTGGTTCGATGATGGGGGCCGGATCGGCGTTTGACGGGTCGGCGCTGCGTGGCTCGTGATCGTCGAAATCCTCAGCGAAGAGGATACCAAAGCTGGCTTCGGAGGGTGGGGCGTTGTGATGCGCTGACATGGCTAGTAGACCAGCTCGTCATCTTTGCCTTCGCCAATCTCAATGGTGCCCTGGGCCGCGAGATCTTTGGCCAGAACCACAATGGCAGCTTTCGCATCATCAACGTCGCGCAGTTTGACC
>CAIJTR010000149.1 GCA_903823665.1 uncultured Rhodospirillales bacterium | reverse complement strand
TCCGAAGGGTTCGATATAGTTTGTGGGCATCAGCTTGCAGCGAGCCCGTCGCATTACCTCCACCTTCTCCTGACCGAACACTGGCCCCATGAACTTGAGGTTAGAAGGGGCATCCTTAACCCATTCACTCGGATCACCGGGTCCATATGCACGGATCGTTAACTCCGGCATCCGTCGGGCAATCTCGACAAGCGTGCTCATCCCCTTGCGTGCTGTGATGCGGCCAAGATAAATCGCATAATCCTCTGGGCGCGCTTCATATCTCCATTTACTCGTATCAAATGCAGAAGGGACTACCCATTTATAGTGACTGCCATCACCAGACTCGACCTTACCATAATGCACGTGCATCCAAGCGCTGCTCTCATACACACGGAATGGCAAACCAGGCGATGCGGAATATCCGACTGAGAATTCAAGTTGATGGCAGCCCTTCACCTCGTCATAGACGCCCATATTAGGCCCCCAAACATGGCAAATGATATCACCAGGTCGAGCCCTCGCCTTGACCTTCTCAACCAGAATCCGCTGGAACTCTTCCCCAAGCTCTTTGTTGTCGACATCGGCATCCATCGGATCGTCGCGTGATGTCCGCTTACTCAAGGCACGCAAACGCTCCTTGGTCAGAATAACAACGTGCTCATGGGCTTGGCTTGCGGAGCCTTCATTGCTGTATTCAATGACACTCCATCCAAATGGTTGTATGACTTCAGGAAAGAATAACACTTTTGCCGTAAATGCGCATACCGCAAAGTCCTCGTGCGGCACGGTGTGCGCCACACCCAGTATATGAAGGCTACGACTTCTCGAAGATAGAAATTGAACAGTGGCAACGTGGGCAGCATCGCTAGGGCTCAGTGTCAATTCACTCTCCGCCGGTCGTTCCACAACTCGAGGTACGTCAGGGTTCGGCGGAAGCGGCGCCGATTTTGTTGGCCGCAGTTTCTCTTCAGCAGCAAGAACGTTCGATTTCAATCGGTCCTGGTAGTGATCTGGCACTTTCTTACCAAGACCAAGGAGTTTTCGACCAGCCTTGAGGCTAGCCTCATATTCTCCAATCCAGTACGCGTTAACGCTGAACTCGTCTAGAACGCCGTAATCGTAAACCCATTTTTCGAGAAACAACGCGTTTGATGGCGGATAGAGATCCAGTGCGCGCTTGGCAAATTCATAGCCTTCTCGATGCAGTTCATTCTGCCTACAATACCGAGATGCAGCATGAAGTGCCTCTGCACGTCGAGTATTCACCTGGACTGCTTGTTCGTAGGAGTCGATCACCTCTCTTTTGGGATGCCCCAGTTCTGCACGAATATTTGCCACTCGATAAAGACTTATATAAACTTCCTCTGGCCAGAAGCCGAGTTTTGATCGCTTCAGATAAAAGTCTAGAGCGGCTTCCTTATTTCCTGCAGCTTGGTAACTTTGTGCGAGGTAGAACGTGTAGCGTGAAATCAGAAAAGGGTCCGTTTCGCTGGTCAGTGCCGCTGCGAGAACCTCAGCGTCTCGCTCGTGACGATGCGGCGCAGCTGCTCGGCCGCGCGCGCCCTCTTCAATTGTTCGGATTTGCACGCCGGGAAGTGACTTCTGATTGCGAGACTCCGGGAAAACCCGGCTTCCATCGACGTCGTTCGTGTAGCTCAGAAATTCGTGCAGGACGCCTTCGTAGCGCCACGGCAGCGCCGATCGTAGCAGCTGGGTTCTACTATAGCGCAGCGCACCTTGAATGATTTCAAAGGTGTAGGAGTCTGCGTTCAGATATGGACGCTTGAATCCCGGTGGCAGTACGAGCACGTCATCAGCGTTTATAACTAGTGTATAATCAGAATTAGGACGCGCCAGCTCGAGTGCCTCAGTGCGGTTGTGCGCAGAACCGTTCCACGGCCGCTCATGCAATTTGCCGGGCTTGCGCTGCTTCTCGAAGAAATCGCGGATAATTTTCTGCGTGCCATCTGTAGATCCGGTGTCACAGACAATCCAGTAGTCGGTTAGAGGCAACACTGAGGTAAGGCATCTGGCAATGACTGCTGCATCATTTTGAACGACCATGCTGAGGCAGATCGTATTGTGGCTCTTTTGGCGTGCCCTACTGTGTTGCTTGCTCATTTCTTGTTCAAATCAACTTATCAGTTCATAATGTGCTTTTAGCAGCCCTAGATAGTGCCGCATGGGCTCCAGGCGTTGTTTGCGAGGGATGCCGAAGAAGTGCACCAAGCCGGTAAGCGCTCCTAATCGGAACGCATCACTTTGCCAACCAAAACGTATGTGCCGCGTTAGCTCTGCCGTGTCAAACGCCGCATACATGTAGCTGACGTAGTTCGCGGCAGCCTGGTCAAGCCAATACAAGGAACCACGCCCGTGAATGTCTACGTAATTCTTCAGAACTGCTCTGATTGCTCGAAGAATATGTCCATAATCTTTGAGATTGGGAATTCCGAATGTCCCGAAGTTGAAGCCTGCTCCGCCGCTAATGAGGACATTGTCTTGCTGGAGGAGTTCAGAACCCACACTAGGCCATACCGCGAGCTTGGAGAAATGTTCAATTGCTGCCGTTGGCTTGCCGGCGCAAACCATGTCGATGAACATCCGCTCGCATGGGGCGTTGAACAGGATGTCGGTATCAAAGTAGGCGACAGGTGCGCATTGCGCCGCCACCGCCTCGGTAAGTATACTGAAGCGCCCGGACACGAAGCCCAACCAGTCGTCGGCAACGTGGTCAACGACGAACAAGTTCTGAGGCGGAAACCCAGGGATGACGCTTTGGATCTCCTCACGCGACGCGTCGGTGTACACAAAGAGCTTACCGTCAAACTTCCCGATGTGTATGAGTGAATCCAAACTCATAACGAGTTCCTTGATCGTGTCTGGCCCCTTCCCAATATAGAAAGCCAGTGGCTCATAAAGAACCAGTTCATCGATCCGCCAACCATCAACATAGATCGGGAAGGAGAATGGAAACGAACGCTGTTCGAACGGCAAATTATAACGCAGAGGCAACTTGACCTCGCCACAAACTAGTGTCGGGCCCGACGTGAGCCGAATTTCGCCAGGTGTGATCAAGCGGCGGCTGGACTTGACGACCCAGCGCCGCCGTAGAAGCTCAAAGAGCTGCTGGACACTTTCCTCGCTTACGATTAGGAACGTTTCCCACAACAAACGTTGTGGACGGTTGCAAACGAGTTGGCCGTCTGGTTGAGCACAAAGGTAATGTCTATCGTTTTTGAACGAAACTTCACCTGAGACCGGATCAAACTCCAACGTGACCTCCCCGACGCCTGGTAGCATGATCGCATGGGGTGTCGTCTGTTTTCGGATCAAGAAAGCGTCGAACTTGGCAGCCAGATCAAAATTACTTTCGAACTCAAACCAGTATAAATTAGCTGGAATAGCAACAGGTGTCAATTCAGCCCTCGATAGGCTGCCATTATGTTCAACAACAAAATCGCCAAAGCACGTCATCAAAGCGCATCGCATCTTACTTTCTCCACAACGTTCGATTTTGACGACTTGAATAACATAGAGCGAAATCGAAAACTCCGTCCGTGAGACTAAGTTATCATTCGTATCGATGATCAGCGTATATTCCACCTCCGGAGGTGCCACTTTCGGAACTACGGATCGATTATACGCAACATCGCAAGGATGCCGCTAGTGGAGCGAATCTAAAGCTCGGTGCCCACGCATGACGGCAAAGATAATTTGGTCAGTGTCTTTATCCAGCGGGAGGCCACAGTCTATATTTTTACAATCTCATGGAAAAAGACGAATTGGATTGGCTTCATCACGTATTCCGCGATACCTAAATCACTGAAAATATCACGCAGTTCCTGCATACTATCAACATTGATAGACCGTAAGTATTGATAGAATTTCCCAGATTCTGGTTTGATCTCTCTCGAATGACGCATTTGGAATTGATCATAAATTGCACCACGATTGACCTCATTTATTCGAACACTCCAATAGATATCAATTCCCCACGTGGAAATACTCTTTGGAAATACTTCAACAATATTTTTTAAAAAATCTACTTTGATGATCGGCGCCATTAATTCAATAAAATTTACTGTTCGATAAGAAAATCCTGGATGATTTCGAGTAATATTCCAGGTAAAAAAACTATCAGAAGTGAGAGAACACTGCGAAATAGCAAATTTATTATCTTCTGAGAATTTAAAAATAACATCAGCATCTGCGAGAAATTCAATGTCGTCATCAGCGAAGCAAATGTAATTATATTTCTGTAAAATCCCGAAATCCTTATAAACCAAATAAGCCGCATGATATTTCGACAATCCACCGCTAAACACGTAGTCCGCATTGATCAGAAGCTTATCATCGCATGCAGGGGTGTCGAAATAACTTACTGCGATATCGTAAGATCGAAGATCGGGCAGCGTTGAATTACAAAAAGGCCAGAGCGCTTGGGCGCCAGCGCGGATAAATATCAAGTTGGGTCTGGTAATTTGCGGTGCCCGGTGACATTGAAGGTCCGGTGAATTCTTATAATCAGGTGTCATGAGATCGATCCTTATATCCTTACGCGAACGCTTCGCTCAGAACCTTAGGGTGGGCGCCCCTCATCTGTGATGCTTTCCGCTGCGATGCCGGAAAGATAAGGGTGCGTTCCAAGATAGCTGTCTACCCTCAATCCGCAAAAATTCACCGCGCATTTCCGCCATTGCTCTGAGTCGACGGTCTGATCACCGGCCGCGATTCTAGCCGGATGGATACATTCTGCTACACAGAGGTTGAGGTGAGCCCCTGAAACTTCTCCAGTTTCGAGTATAGTCCGCCAGCAAGGAGGCGGACGATGCGAAAGTCACGGTTTTCGGAAAAGCAGATCATTACGGCCCTGAAGGAACAGGGATCTGGGCAGGCGACGGCGGATGATTGCCGGAGGCGCGGCAGCAGTGATCCAAATTCGACATCTCGTTCCTCACAATCGTGTTGAGACAGCATCTCCAGCCGTTAGCCATTGTGATTTTTACCTACATTCATCGTGTGGTCAGCAGTGCTCTTTGAGAGATCACGAGCATGACCGGTGGAGCAGAAAAGAATTATCGAAAACACCAAGTTTGCGCTTAATAAATCATGCAAGAAATAGGTTTAAAATTACGTAAGAGCATTAAGCATTGGCATTTTTTCTATGGCATTGTGAAGTTGAGACGCATAATCATTTTTTCGTATTATATTATAACCAAATAATGCGATTTGATCTCTCTCTGTGGCGGCACGTCCAAGAAATTCGATACATGTCGTCACAAGATCGAAGTATCCAACGTAAATTATACCGGCGTCATACGGATTGTGATCGGATGTCTCAGATATAACGAAGCACCTATTTGCAAGCAAAAACGAAAGCCTCACGGATTCTAGATTTTGAACACCATCATGCGCATGTATATTTAAAACAATTTTTGATTGAGCAATCAAATTTTCGAGATCCCTTCCGTAAACTCCGAACGCAAACATCGCATTTATGCCGGCTCTTTGTAGATCTTCGATTATTTTATTTCGTCGAGGAGTGTGCGAACCAAAAAATAAAACATCCAAATGTTTTTCGCAACTTTGGAAATTTCGTTCAAGGGAAACATGATAATTTGGCGGCAAATAAGCAATGCGCCCCGCCCACCCCAAGGACAAAAAATACTTCATGCCGGCAGGAGAATACTCTAATATATAAAACGACTTATCTAAGAGTTCTATATAAGGACGATATTCGTCACTTAGTGCATAATTATTTTCATTGATTTGCTCTAGTTGATATATTACAAACTTCTTATCATCAAGAAAATGTAGCCAGCCAAATTTTGCTGCAAATACAACCGATCCTAAAACAATATTAACTGCGCTTTCCTCAAATCGATTTTTTGTAATCGTGCACAAATATCCAAGATCCGATAATGATTTTGATAATGTAGAAACAATATCATTAAACAACTGATCGTGCTCATTAATACTGATAATTATAATATGAAATTTAATTGCTTTTTCATTTTTATTTTTATTGTAATATCTTGTAATTTTTGGAATTTCGATATCAATATATCCCATTTTCTGAGCGGCAAATTTAGCATTCGACAATATTCTATCTTTCATGTAGTCCGGGAGTTCTTCAAAATAAAGCAGTTCCTGACAGCTGTCTAAGCACTCATTGTAATTGCCGATCCAGTAAGCATTAACAGAAAACTCATCTAACAGCCCATAGTCGTATACCCAATGTTCGACGAACTCCCCACTGGACTTCTTTTCAAGCCTCAGTCCATCGACTGCAAACTTGTACCCTTCTGCAAACCGATCCTTAATCCGGCAAAACCGGCTTGCCCCATGCAGGGCCTCGGCGCGATGCGGGGCCGCCTCATGCGCACGCAGATAGGCGTCAATCACCTCCTGCTCCGGATGGCCCAAATCCTCCTTCATTTTGGCGGCTTGGTAGAGGGCGATGAACACTTCTTCCTGCCAGAAGCCAAGTTCGGCGCGGGCGAGGTAGTTCTCCAGTGCGCGCGCCTTCTCGCCGCAATCGCGATAGCTTTGGGCGAGATAGAAGCGGTAGCGCGAGATCAGGAACGGGCTGGTTTCGGTTTGCAGGGCGGCTTCGAGAATGGCCGCATCTCGCCGGTAGGTTTCGGGGTCTTTCCGGCGGGCACCGTCATGGTTGCGACGCATGCGCATGCCAGTGAGGTCGCCACTGTCCGGCGAGCCTTCGCAGGTGAGATATTCGTGCAGCACGCCTTCATAGCGCCAGGGCTGCGTGTTGCGCACGAGCTGCGGGCGGCTGTATTGCGTGGCGGTGTCAGCGATTTCGACGGAATAGGAACCTGCGGTGAGCTCCGGCATGGCAAAGCCTGGGTCAAACTCCAGCGCGTCATCCGCATCGATAATGAAGCTGTAATCGGCGTGCGGACGGGCCAGGGCCAGGGCTTCGGAGCGATTATGGGCAAAATCCTGCCACGGGCGTTCGTGCAGTTCGCCTGGAATGTCTTTGAAGTGTTCGCGAATGATGTCTTGCGTGCCGTCGGTGGAGCCAGTGTCCACGATCACTCAATGGTCAATGATGGGGCGGACCGAATCAAGGCAACGGCGGATAACGCTGGCCTCGTTTTTGACAATCATGCTCAAACAAATCGTCTGGCCAGCAGCGTTCATTGAGGGCTCTCAAACATGATGGGTGACATAATGGTTAGGCGCAGGGCAGTGCTTCGGCAATGCCTGCTGGGCACCATACTGCGTCCAGACTCTGCTTTGGGGAGAACCAATGGTGCGCGCAATATGACACTGCTCGATATTCCGCTCGAACTCGGTGGTAACTGGGAGCAATCCGCCCCCACTGACTTGCTGGCGGTGCTCGGCCGGATGCGGGCCGGGTGCTTGGATGACACGCAACTGCTGTCTGATCAGCAACCCGAGCGGCTGCGGGTGGACGATCATCTGTCCGGACCGCCCTATGTGTGGTTGCACAGCGATGTGCCCACCACGGCGTGGGTGGTGGTCGATGCGCGCACGCGGGATTGGTGCAATCTGGCGTATCAGTTTGGCCACGAACTCGGCCACGTGTTCTGCAACAGCTGGAAGCGCGATGCGGCACCGGCCAATCCAAGCCAATGGGTGGAGGAGGCGCTGGTGGAAGCGTTCTCGCTGCGTGGCCTCGGACGGATGGCCGATGGGTGGGAGCGCGAGCCACCGTTTCCCAACGATTCCGCTTACGCGGGCAGCATCCGGCAGTATCGCGAGGCAATTCTGGTGCGATATCGCGCCCAGGCCGCTGAGCAGGGCATGGGCGCCGGATTCGCCGCCTGGTTCAAACAACGCGCGGCGCATTTTGCCGAACATGGCGGCGTGGGCGATGCCGCAGGTGCTGTGCCCACGATGCTGGAATTGTTCGAAAATGAACCGTCGGCGGTAGCGGATCTGGGCGCGCTGAACCGCTGGCCGGGCCGCAGCGGACTCGCGTTGCCGGATTATCTGACGCATTGGCAGGCGAGCTGTGTGGAACTCAAAACGCCGAATGTCGCACCCGGCTGGATCAGCCAGCAGTTGGGGTGAAGCGGAGGCCCGGTGATGTCCCCGGGCCTCCACTCCTTTTAGCAACTCGCCCATCCTCACCTGATCAAGTGTTGGTCAGGTAGAAGTTGGTGGCAGTCAGTTCCGACTTCGTCACCCCAACCAGTGTTACCGAGCTTACCGGATTGATCTGGATGACCGCACCCGAGCCGGTATCGGTGGTCGCCGCCAGCACCGCTGCCGCATTGGCGAAGGTGGTATTGCTGAACTGCAGCATATCCTTGGCCAGGTTGAAGTTGGTGATGGTGTCATTGCCGGTGCTGCCCAGTGCCAGCGGTGCGGTGAAGCTGAAGATATCCGCAGGCGTGCTTGGCCCTCCGAGTGCAGTTCCGTTAAAGCTATCGTTGGCGACCGAGCTATAGATGAAGCTCGGGGTGCCGGACAGACCCAGCGTTTGCGTGCTGATCGCCGTGGTGGAGGCGGTGCCAACGTTGCCGCCGGCGTCCTTCACCGAGAGGCCCACGCTTGTTGTAACACCAGTGGCTCCGGTGGCCGGAGTGAAGACCAGGTTGTTCAGCGCCGTGCTCAAGCCTGAGGCGGAAGATGCGTTAAGTGAGTAGACGCCAGCTGAGGTCTCGATAAGGCCGGTCCCGCTCAGAACCCCGTTCGCATCGGTTGCCGTCGCACTTGCGTTCAGCAGGGTGATCGTCGCGGTTTCCAAGCCAGACGCTGGATCGGTGACCGTGACAGACGCGAAGAGTTTATCCGTGGAGCCTGCGGCGATGGACTGAGTGCCGACCGTGTTAGTGATCAACGGACCGCTAAAGCCTGCCACCACATTTGCCAAGGTCGTGCCGGTCGCACCGTCGCCGGTTGCCGTCGCAAGCTGGTTCTCTATCGAGAGCAGCATGTTCTGGCTAGGGCCGGATCCGTAGGCGGTCGTGTAGGCAGCCGTGATGTCGTTGATCAGCTCTGGCGAGGTTGCCATGTTCTCGCGGACCTGCACCAAAGATGTGGTGCCCTCGAGTTCATTTTGATAGGTGGCAAGCCCACCGGCATCACCCGCCCGGCCTAGAACCTGCTGGTAAAGCGTGTTCAAGTCATTGGTCGCCTCTTGCGAGGTTGCCATAACAACCTGAACAGTTGCGAGCGATGCACCTTGCTCAACTTCGGCCACGTGAGCTGCAACACCGCCTGTATCACCCGTCCGATCCAGAACCTGGCGATAGAGCGCCCCGATCTTGGCCGTCAGATCAACGACGATCTGCAGGCTGGAGAAAGGTGTCCCGCCGGCAAGCTGGCTCTCATAGCCGAGCAGCTGAGCTTGCGTTGGTGCCGTGCCGTAGACGGAGGTGAACAGCGCCGTGAGTGTGTTGGTCTCCTCTGGTGAGTAAGCCATGGACGCCCGGATGACAGCGATCGGGGTCGATCCCTCAATTGCGAGGGTCGGCACCAAAGCCTGGTAAGCACCAAGGCCCCCGGCATCCGCAGCACGGTTCAAGACCTGCTGATAGAGCGCCGCAATCTCGCCCTGGGCCTGGGCAACGAGCGGGCTGACCACCGTCGCGAGCGCCGTGCCGTTGGCCAGTTGGGTTTCGTAGCTACCAAGCTGGACGCTGGTGATTGCTGTGCCAGTGACATCGAGTGTGAGCGTGGAGAGTTTGTTCGTCTCCTCACCCGAATACGCGAGCGTGTCAGCGATCAGAGCGAGCGTCGTCCCGCTGTTGTAGAGCCCAGTGTAGTAGCTCAGGCCCTGTGCGTCCGGGGTCCGGCCCAAGATGTTTTGGTAAAGCTGGCTGATCGGATCCGACCCGGTTCCGCCGGTTGGGCCCGCAGGACCAACTGGACCTGTCGCACCAGTTGCGCCGGTGGCACCCGTCGAGCCAGTCGCACCCGTGGCTCCAGTCGAGCCCGTAGCGCCAGTCGCACCCGTCACACCTGTGGCACCAGTTGCACCGGTCGAGCCAGTCGCACCCGTCGCGCCGGTGGCACCGGTCGAGCCAGTCGCACCCGTAGAGCCGGTGGCACCGGTCGAGCCAGTCGCACCGGTCGAACCAGTCGCACCAGTCGAGCCAGTTGCACCCGTCGAACCAGTCGCACCCGTGGAGCCGGTCGCACCCGTAGAGCCGGTGGCACCGGTGTCGCCTGTGGCACCGGTCGAGCCGGTTGCACCCGTCGCGCCTGTGGCACCCGTGGAGCCTGTGGCACCGGTCGAGCCGGTCGCACCCGTCGAGCCAGTCGCACCCGTGGAGCCGGTCGCACCGGTGTCGCCTGTGGCACCCGTCGAGCCGGTCGCACCCGTCGAGCCAGTTGCACCGGTCGAACCAGTCGCACCCGTGGAGCCGGTCGCACCGGTGTCGCCTGTGGCACCCGTCGAGCCGGTCGCACCCGTCGAGCCAGTTGCACCCGTCGAGCCGGTCGCACCCGTCGAGCCAGTTGCACCCGTCGAGCCGGTCGCACCGGTGTCGCCTGTGGCACCGGTCGAACCAGTCGAGCCAGTCGCACCTGTGGAGCCAGTTGCGCCGGTCGCGCCTGTGGCACCGGTGTCGCCTGTGGCACCGGTCGAGCCGGTTGC
>CAIJTR010000148.1 GCA_903823665.1 uncultured Rhodospirillales bacterium | reverse complement strand
GACTGGAGTTCAGACGTGTGCTCTTCCGATCTAGATCTTCAGCCCCGGCAAAGGTCAACCGGAGGAGGTTGATAATTAGCGACCGGAGTTGGTCGGGATGATAATCTCACCATCTTTTATCTCGTACTCGATCTTCTCCAGCGTGTCGCCGACGCAGGGGCCTGCCGTGCAGAGCCCGGTTTCGATCTCGAAAGTGGCCCCGTGCATGGAACACACGATGTGGCAGCCATCGGTAGAGAGGAAGCGGTTTGGTGCCCAGTCGAGCGGGACGCCGAGATGCGGGCAGGCGTTGACGTAGACGACCACGCCCTCACCCCGGCGCACGGCGAACAGGCCGGTGAAACAGCCGGGTGCGGGGCGGAAGGATTTGCAGCCGCCATCCTCGATATCCGCGACGAGGCCGAGGCTGCGGGTCACGCCTTCACACCACCCAGCGCGCAGATGTGCTTCCAGTGTTCAGCCGAGACGGGAGCAACCGAGAGGCGGGACAGGCGGACGAGGGCGAGGTCGGCCAGTTCCGGGTCTGCCTTGATGGTGGCAAGCGTGACCGGCTTCGGCACCGGTTTGAGCGCCTTCATGTCCACGCACACCCATGGTTGGCCGGGCTCGGCGGAGGGGTCGGGGTAGGCCTCGCGCACCACCTCGACGATGCCGACGATCTCCTTGCCGATGTTGGAGTGGTAGAAGAAGGCGCGGTCGCCTTTCTTCATGGCGGCGAGGTTCATCTTGGCGGAGTGGTTGCGCACGCCGGTCCACGGTTCAACGACGTTGGCCACCTGCTGGTCCCAGCTGAAGGCGTCCGGTTCGGATTTGACGAGCCAGTATTGCCTCACAGCTCGACGCCGTCCTTGAAGACGGCGCGGAAGCCGCGGACGATGGTGCTCTCGAACAGGCCGGCCTTGGCGTATGGGTCACCGGCTGCGAAGGCCTCGGCGGTGGCGCGGTCGGCTGCTTCGAGGATGATCACGCTGCCGCAGGGTTTGCCTTCGAGGTCGAGCATGGGGCCGGCGCTGATCAGCATGGCCTTGCAGCTTTGCAGATAGGCCAGATGTGTGGGCCGGGTTGCCATCCGCAGATCGAGTGAGCCGGGTTTGTCGGTGCAGAGCAGGGTGAACAGCATGACGGTGTCCTTGTGTGACGCGCGGGAAGACTAGAGGATGCGGGGCCAGCTTCAAAGATCACCAAGGCCAGCCTATATGAGCGATGTGAACACCGCATCCCCTGCCCTGCCCGCCTCGCGCAACCTGCACCGGTTTGCCAATCCGGGGCGGTTTTTGCGTCTGTCTGGCCGGATTTTGCCGCCTGTGGCGCTGATCGGGCTGGCGTTGACCGTGGCTGGGCTGGTGTGGGGATTGTTCTTCTCCCCCGCCGACTGGCAGCAGCATGACGCGGTGCGAATCATGTATGTGCATGTGCCCGCCGCATGGCTGGCCTCGTTTGGTTATGCGTCACTCGCCATTGCCTCGATTGCATCGCTGGTGTGGCGGCATCCTTTGGCGGATTTGGCGGCGGTGGAAATTGGGCCGGTGGGCGCTGCGTTCACGGCACTTTGCCTCGCCACTGGCAGCCTTTGGGGCAAGCCGATGTGGGGTGCCTGGTGGGTTTGGGATGCGCGGATGACGTCCGTGCTGGTGCTGTTTTTCCTGTATCTCGGTCATATCGCGTTGGTCCGCGCGTTTGATGATCAGCAGCGCGGCTATCGCGCGGGTGCGATTTTGGCGCTGGTGGGCGTGGTGAATTTGCCGATTATCAAATACTCGGTGGATTGGTGGAACACGCTGCATCAACCAGCGTCGATCACGCTCACGGGTGCGCCGACAATGGCCCCGTCGATGCTGTGGCCGCTGCTGCTGGTGGCGGTGGGCGGGATGTTCGGGTTTGCAGCACTGGTGACGGCGCGGACCAGGGCTGCCGTGATGGAGCGACGAATCCGGGCGCTGACCTTGGCGCAGGTGCGGGCCCAGGCATGACGCATCTGCCCTTCATTTTGGCCGCTTATGGGTTGTCGATTGTGGTGGTCGGCTGGCTTTGCGTCGATGCGATCCTGCGGACACGGCGGGCGCGGGCGACGCTGGACCGGATTGATCCGAGGGCGCAGCGATGACGCGGAAAAATCGCCGGTTGATGCTGGTGGGTGGTGTGGTGCTGGGGCTTGGCACCGCGACCGTTTTGCTGTTCCAGGCGTTTCGCAGCACGGGTGAATTGTTCGTGGTGCCGTCGAAAATCGCCGCCAATGCGCCGAAGGGGGACCGGGCGTTCCGCCTCGGCGGGATGGTGGAGGCGGGGAGCTTGCAGCATTTGCAAGAGGGCACAAAACCTGCGGTGGAGTTCCGGGTTTCGGACGGCATTGCCAGCGTCGAAGTAAAATTTGTCGGCATTCTGCCGGATCTGTTCCGCGAGGGCCAAGGCGTGGTGACGCTGGGCAAGTTGCGCCCGGACGGGACATTCGCGGCGCAGGAAGTGCTGGCCAAGCATGACGAAAATTATATGCCCGGCGACATGGCGGATGAGTTGAAGCGGACGGGGTGGAAGCCTGAAAATGGCGCTCCCCCGGCAGCGGCTTTGTGGAATGCGGCGAAGGTGGGCGGATGATCGGCGAATTGGGACATTTCGCGCTTGCCCTGGCGATTGCATTCGCGGTGGCGCAGTCTGTGTTGCCGCTGTGGGGTGCGTGGCGGCGGGATGTTCGGCTAATGCAGGCGGCTCCCGGTTTGGCGCTGGGCCAGTTGATCGCGCTCGGCATGTCGTTCGGCTGCCTGGTTTGGGCGAGTGTGAGCGATGATTTCTCGGTGCAGAACATCGCCGAGAACAGCCACACGCTGAAGCCGATGCTCTACAAGATCACCGGGGCCTGGGGCAGCCATGAGGGCTCGATCCTGTTCTGGTGCCTGATTTTGTCGATCTGCGGCGGGGCGGTGGCTTTGTTCGGCGGGCCGTTGCCGGCGAGCCTGCGGGCGAGGGTGATCGGCGTTCTGGGCTTGTCTGCCTGGGGGTTTGAGCTGTTCACGCTGCTGGAGAGCAACCCGTTCGCGCGGATTTGGCCGGCGCCGGCGAATGGGCGGGACATGAACCCGTTGCTGCAAGACCCTGGCCTCGCGTTCCACCCGCCCATCCTCTACATGGGCTATGTGGGCTTTGCGATCCCGTTCGCCTTTGCCATCGCGGCGTTGCTGGAGGGGCGGATTGATGCCGCATGGGGTCGCTGGGTGCGGCCATGGACGCTGATGGCGTGGTGCTTCCTCACCTGCGGCATCGCGCTGGGCTCGTGGTGGTCGTACTACGTGCTGGGCTGGGGCGGATACTGGTTCTGGGACCCGGTGGAGAATGCCTCGCTGCTGCCATGGCTGACGGGCACGGCGCTGCTGCATTCGGCGATTGTGGTGGAGAAGCGCGAGGCGCTGAAGGTTTGGACGGTGCTGCTCGCCATTGGCACGTTCGCGCTGTCACTGTCCGGCACGTTCCTGGTCCGCTCCGGCATTTTGAATTCGGTACACTCGTTTGCGACCGACCCGGCGCGTGGCGTGTTCATTCTGGGTCTGCTTGGGTTGCTGATCGGTGGCTCGCTGCTGCTGTTCGCCATTAGGGCACCGTTGCTCGGTGGCTCTGGCCTGTTCGCGCCGGTTTCACGGGAGGGCGGGATTGTGTTGAACAACATCCTGCTGTGCTCGATCGCCGCCGTGGTGCTGACGGGCACGTTGTATCCGTTGTTCACCGATTTGCTGCTGGATGAAAAGCTGTCGGTGGGGCCGCCATTCTTTCAGGCGACGGTGTTGCCGCTGGCAGCACCCGTGTTCTTTGCCATGACGATCGGGCCTGCGCTGTCTTGGAAGCGGGCAGCTCTTGGCCCCGCGCTGATCAAGCTTTGGTGGGTGGCGATTGTGGCGGTGGTGGTGGGCATCGTTGCCTCCTTCCGCATGCAGGGCGTGGCGTCACTGTCGATGGCGGCGGCGGCGTGGATGATTGTGGGGGCGTTTGCTGAGATCATTCAGCGCATCCGGCTGTTTCGCGTGCCGTTCAGCAACAGCGTGTCGCGCCTGTTCAGCCTGCCGCTTTCGACGTTCGGCACCACGCTGGGTCATGCGGGGTTGGGTGTCACGATCATTGGCATTGCTGGGATGACGCTGGCCGCCGAGCAGATCGCGCTCGTGCACGTTGGGGAGTCGGTGCATCTGTCCGGCTATGACTGGACGCTTGAGAAGGTGCATGACGCGGCGGGGCCGAATTACAACGCGCGCGTGGCGGTGATCGAGGTGACGAAGGACGGGCGGCACGTGGTGACGCTGTCACCGGAGCGGCGGATGTTCACCACGCAGACGATGACGACCACCGAGGCGAAGATTCACACCAACATTGTGCGCGATCTCTACGCCGTGCTGGGCGAGGAGCGTGATGGGGCGGCGGTGCTGCGTTTGCATGACAACACGCTTGCGCCTTTCATTTGGCTGGGGGCACTGGTGATGGCGCTGGGCGGGTTCTGCTCGCTGGCGGATCGGCGGTTGCGGATTGCGGCACCGACGCGTGCGAGCACGCTTTCCGGGGCTGTGAGCCGGACATGAACCGGCGGCTTTTGCTGGCGATCCCATTCGGTGTGGCGGCGGTCGGCGGCGTTGGGTTCTATTCCATACTGCGGGCCATGCAGTCAGGCCAATTCGATCCGCGCGGCGTGCCGAGCCAACTGATCGACAAGCCACTGCCGGAGTTTGTGCTGCCCGGGTTTGGGCGGGCGGAGGTGGTGGCGCGCAAGGCTCCGGTGGTGATCAACTTCTTCGCCTCCTGGTGCGTGCCGTGCATCGAGGAGGCACCGGTGCTGGCGGCGTTGCAGAAATCCGGCGTGCCGATCTGGGGCATTGCCTATAAGGACAAGCAGGCGGCGACGGATCTGTTCCTCAAGCGGCGCGGCAATCCGTATGCGCAGCTGGCGCGCGATGAGGATGGTCGGGTTGGGATTGAGTGGGGTGTGACCGGGGTTCCCGAGACGTATCTGATCGATGCGCAGGGGATTGTGCGCTGGCGGTTCACCGGGCCGCTATCGAACAACGCCGCGCGCGGGCTTTCGCAGATGATGGGCCGGACATGATCCGCGCGTGGCTGCTGGCGTTGCTGCTGTTCGTGTCTCCCGCTTGGGCGATCAGCGATCCGTCTGAGGCGTTGGCCGATCCGGCGCAGGAGGCGCGGGCGGTGGAGATCGGCAAGCAGTTGCGCTGCCTGGTGTGCCAGAACGAGAGCATCGAGGATTCCGGCGCGGACCTTGCGCGCGACCTTCGCAAGATCGTGCGTCAGCATGTGGTGGCGGGCGAGAGCGAGGCGGAGATCACGGCCTGGATGGTGAAGCGCTATGGCGATTTCGTCCGTCTGAAGCCGCCGTTGAACCTGTTGACCCTGCTGCTGTGGGGCTCGCCGCTGGTGGCGCTGCTGATCGGCGGGTTGACGGTGCTGGGTCTGCGCCGTAGCAGCACGAGCACGCCCGCGCCGCTGAGTGAGGCGGAGAAGCGGCGACTTTCGAGCCTGATGGAGCCGTAAGCCTCGTGAACCCAGTGTTTTTGCTGTTTGCGGGCCTTGCTTTGCTGGCCCTGGTGCCGCTCGGGCTGACGCTGTGGCGCTCCGGCACGCCGCGTGGGAGGCGGGATGCCGCCATCACGCTGCATCGGGCGCAGCTGGCGGAGCTGGACCGGGAGCTGGCGGAGGGCCGAATTGGCGCGGCCGAGCATCAGGCCGCCGCGTTGGAGGTTCAGCGGCGATTGCTCGCCGTGGCCGATGAGACGGAGGACGCGCCCAAGCGATCGGCGCGCGGGCCGCTGATTTTGGCGCTGATCCTGCTGCCGCTCGGGGCGGAGGGGCTGTATTTGATCAAGGGCCAGCCGCAGTTGGCCAATGCTGAAAAGCCCACGGCGAATGCCGTGAAGGACGCGGCGGAGGCGGATAAGCTGATCAGCACGCTGCGTTCGCGTCTGGCTGATCTTGATCCGAAACAGGAAGTGACGGCGCAGGGCTACATGCTGCTCGGCAACGCCGAGGCGAGCCGTGGGCATTTGGGTGAAGCGGCGGCGGCGTGGAAAATGGCGCTGGAGGCGGGGTTCAATCCGGCACTGGCGGCGCAGGCGGCTGAGGCTCAGACGCAGGCGGACGGCAAGGTGACGGACGAAACCCGCGATCTGTTCAAGCGGGCGCTGGCAGAGGCTCCGCCGGATGCGCCTTGGCAGACGAGGCGGTGGCGGGAACAATGCAAATGAGTCCTTATATACCAGTACTACTTTCTGGCATAAGGTAGGGATAGCTTATGAACCTCACCTCGGCCCTCTCCGAAGGAGAGGGTGAGGTCGAATGAGTTACGTAATTACAAATACCTGAACTTCTTTATTTCTCAATGGATATTAAGTCTATCAAGATCATTTTGATGTAAGACAGTTTAGAAAAAAAAGAGCATAATTCAATTTTTTGACAATAGAGGATATTGCGAACCTATTGGAAGTTTACAAATCAGAATGGGCTGCAAATCGCAGCATTTTTTTATTACATATATTTTTTACCTTTACTGAAATTGTGGTTATGAAAGTAAGTTACGTAATAAAAAAATGGAACATCATCTTCAT
>CAIJTR010000147.1 GCA_903823665.1 uncultured Rhodospirillales bacterium | reverse complement strand
CGGAGTGGAATTTGCTGATGCAGTTGATCATCATTGCCAATCTCTGCCCGGCGATCCGGCACGCTTTGCTGGCGTGGCTGGCCACCGAAGAGCGTTATGCGGGCTTGGAATTTGCCGAGGAGCACGGCGTTGTCGAGGATGGCTGGGGTGGGCCGGATGGGTATTTTCGCGGCTTTATGACGCCAAAGGGTCGCGTGGTGTTGTGGCGACACGTGACACGGTTTGGGCTGGCGGTGCTGGTTCCTGTGATCACGGATTCGCCCGTTCGCCTGCCGGTGCGGCCTGTGGCCGTTCAAGCGCGCGGTCTTTCCCAGATGTTAGGGAGCCTCTCTTTTTTCAAATTTTTAACGCGGGTTTTGGCCGCGTCGCTGAACTGCGTTCTAATCGTTCCGGCACCGTAATGTGTATCAGGCTCAGACTTTCATTTCGACGCAGACGGGGACGTGGTCGGAGGTTTGTTCCCAGTCTCTGGCGTCCTTCAGGATGGTCATTGAGACTGGTTTTATGTCGGGCGTGACCCAGACGTGGTCGAGCCTGCGGCCGCGGTTGGAGGTGCGCCAGTCGCGGTTGCGGTAGGACCACCATGTGTAGAGCTTTTCGCTGTCGGGGATGAAGTGGCGCATGGCGTCGGTGAAGCCCTGGGCCTGCCAGGCGAGCAGGCCCGCGGTTTCGACGGGGGTGTGGCTGACGACGTCGAGCAGTTGCTTGTGGCTCCAGACGTCGTGTTCGAGGGGGGCGATGTTGAGGTCGCCGACGATGACGGAGCGTTTGGGTGGGTGGGCTTCGAACCAGTTGCGGGCTTCGGTGATGAAGTCGAGCTTGTGGGCGAATTTTGGGTTGGCTTCGCGGTCGGCCACGTCTCCGCCGGCGGGGACGTAGAAATTGTGGAGGGTGAGCGGGCCTGCTTTGGTTTTGATCTCGGCGGCGATGTGGCGGCAATCGCCCTTTTCGCACCAGTCGGGCGTGGTGGTGATGGGAGTGAGCGGCAGGCGGGAGAGGATGGCGACGCCGTTATAGCCCTTCATGCCGGCGCGGACGAAATGCGGGTAGCCGAGGTCGGGCAGGGTTTCGTGGGGAAACAGCTCGTCGGGGACCTTGGTTTCCTGCAGGCAGATGACGTCTGGGTTCAGCGCCTCCACCAAAGGTGTCAGCAGCTTCAGCCGCAGCCGCAGCGAGTTGATGTTCCAGGTGGCGATGCGCAGCGTTTGGGTCATGCGCCTGGATCGCGCGAAGTGGGGCTTCTGGCAAGCCTTGGCTTGACGCAGGCGAGGGTTGGACTAGCTTTCGCCGCAATATTCGTAGGGAGACGTGCCAATGATCCGCAAGATTCTCACAGCCACGCTGCTCGTCGCCATGCCGGTGATGGCACTCGCTCAGCCGGTGCCGTTGGGGGCGATTGAGGTGATGAGTGGGCCGAATGCGGCCTATGGCACGGCGATCAAGGCTGGGCTGGAGCTGGCGTTGGACGAGGTGAACACCAAAGGTGTGCTGGGCGGGCGCAAGATCGAGCTGATCGTCGAGGACAGTGCGGCGAACAAGGATCAGGCGATCAATGCCGCGCGCAAGCTGATTGGGCGTGACAAGGTGGTGGCGATCATTGGGCCGACCCTTTCGAATGAGATGTTCGCGGTGGGGCCGGTGACGAATGAGCGGAAAGTGCCGACGCTGGGGACGTCCACCACGGCTTCGGGGATCACGGATATTGGGCCGTTCATCTTCCGCACATCGCTGCCGGAGAGCGATGTGGTGCCGGTGACGATCAAGGCGGCGCAGGCGAAGGGCGTGAAGACGGTGGCGCTGATGTATGCCAACGACGACGCGTTTTCGAAGTCGGGCTTCGATGTGATGAAGGCGGCGGCGGAGAAGGCTGGGCTTAATATTCTCGCCATTGAGAGCTTTGGGTCGAAGGATGCGGATTTCTCGGCGCAGCTGACCAAAATCAAGGCGCTGAAGCCGGATGCGGTGGGGATCTCGGCGCTGGTGGAGCCGGTGGCGGGTGTGCTTTTGCAGGCGAAGCAGCTGGGCTTCGGCAAGCAGACGCTGTTTTTCGGCGGCAATGGTTCGAACTCGCCGAAGCTGGGTGAGATTGCGGGCGCTGCGGCGGACGGCATGATGGTGGGCTCGCCGTGGTTCGTGGGCAAAACGGCGGACAACAATGCGGCGTTTGTCTCGGCGTTCAATGCGCGGTTTGGCAAGATGCCGGATCAGTTCGCGGCGCAGGCCTATGACGCGATGAAGATCATGGCGGGCGCGATTGATCGCGCAGGGAGCACCGAAGGGGAGAAGATTGCGGCGTCGCTCAGCAAGACCGATTTCACGGGCGTGATGGGGCCGTTCCAGTTCACCGAGCATCGCGATCCGGCGACGGCGGCCGGTGTGGTGGTGCTGGTGATGCAAAGCGGGAAGTTCACTATTGCGCCATAATGTTCTGGCTTATGTTTGGGTGTCGCAACTTTAAAGGGACGTCAAAATGAGTTTCTTCGGTTCAATCATGAGCAAGATTTTCCCCTCCAGCACGCCTGCCGCAGATGCCGCACCGGCGGCTGTTGAGGGGGCCAGCGATGCGGTGGCAAGCACCGCTTCGGGCGATACGGCTGCGGCTCCTGCGGCACCGGTTGACGTGGAAGCCGTGCTGACGGCGATGGCTGAGGGCAAGGGCGGCGGTGGCAACTGGCGTGAGTCGATTGTGGACCTGCTGAAGTTGCTCGACCTCGACAGCAGCCTGTCGGCCCGCAAGACGCTGGCGGATGAGCTGAATGTGCATGTGGCGGAAGCTGGCACGGCGGA
This sequence comes from uncultured Rhodospirillales bacterium, assembly GCA_903823665.1. Lineage (GTDB taxonomy): Bacteria > Pseudomonadota > Alphaproteobacteria > Acetobacterales > Acetobacteraceae > CAIQQQ01. The sequence goes on along the minus strand of CAIJTR010000147.1, from coordinate 52,682 downwards.
GCAGAACGAGGCTCTGATCAAGGGCGTGTGGGCGCAGCTCGCGGCCAATGGCGGCACGGTTCCGGCCTCGCTGCACGGCTGATACCTGATCACCGCGGGCGGGTGCTTTCCCCGGCCGCGGTGATGGCGTATGGGATCGAGCTTCGCGCTTTGGCGCACCGTTCTGTGATGGTCCCTCGATACGATGCTTGCCCAGCAGCTCGTCAACGGCGTCCTGTTGGGTGCCACTTATTCCTTGTTCGCCCTCGGCTTCACGCTGATGTTCGGCGTGCTGCGGGTGATCAACCTCACCTACGGATTTTACTTCTCGGCCGGGGCGTTTGTCGCACTTTGGCTGACGAAGCAGATGGGGCTTGGCATTTGGCTGGCGTTGCCGCTGGGGGCGGTGGCGGCGGGTGTGGTGGCGGTGGCGATTGATTGGCTTTTGCTGACACGGCTGCGGTGGCGTCCCACGGCTGAGCTTGATAGTTTGATGGTGACATTGGGCGGCGTGCTGGCGCTGTATTCGGTGATGACGGCATGGCTGGGGCCGGATATTCGCCGGTTGCCGCCGGGGCTGATCAGTGCGGATGCGCTGGTGTGGGGCGGGCTGCGGGTGACGATGGCGCAGTTGCTCATTCTGGGGGCGACGATTGTGCTGGTGAGCGCGTTGCTGGCGTTGATGCGGTTCACGCGGCTGGGGCTGGCCATTCGCGCGATGGCGGAGAAGCCGGATGCGGCGGGGCTGATGGGGATCAACACGGCGCGGACCTCGGCGCTGGTGTCGTTTCTGTCCGGTTGTTTGGCAGGCGCGGGTGGCGTGCTGATCGGGCTGAATTTTAATGCGATCCAGCCCTATATGGGCGAGTCGATGATGCTGCGTGGGTTTGTGGTGATCATTGTGGGCGGGCTTGGCGATATTCGCGGCGCGCTGATCGCGGGCTTGGCGCTGGGTGTGATCGAGGTGCTGACGGCGGGGTATGTGGCCTCCGGGCTCAAGGAAGCGGTGAGCTTTGCCATTCTGGTGGCGGTGTTGTGGACGCGGCCGCAGGGGTTGTTTGGTCGCGCGGTGGTGCGGCGGGCATGAGCATTCCGGGCTGGCTCGATGATTTTCTGTGGACGTATCAGAACCTGATCCACGGGCTTGGGATCAACGGGCTGCTGGCGCTGTCGATGTATGTGGTGCTGGCCGTGGGGCAGCTGTCGCTGGGGCAGGCGGCGTTTATGGGGCTGGGGGCGTATTCCGGCGCGTTGATGACGATGAAGCTGCATTGGCCGTTTGCACTGGTGCTGCCTGCGAGTTGCGTGGTGCCGGTGGCGTTCGCGCTGGCGATTGGGGTGCCGACGCTGCGGCTGTCTGGCGTGTATCTGGCGATTGCGACCATCGGGTTGGGCGAGGTGTTGCGGGCGGTTTATTTGAACGTTGATCTGTTCGGTGGCGCATTGGGGCTGAACGGCATTCCTGAGCGGACCGAGACCTGGATGATCTATGCGCTGCTGGCTCTGGCGCTGGCTGGATTTTGGCTGGTGGGTCGCAGCCGGATCGGGCGGGCGATGGAGGCGATGCGGGAGGATGCGACGGCGGCTGCCGTGATGGGTGTGAATGTGGCGCGGTATCAGCTGGCGGCGTTGGTGTGCTCGGCGGTGCTGGCGGGGTTGGCGGGGGCGCTGTCGGCGCATGCGTCGAGCTTTATCGGGCCGAATGAGTATGGGTTTGAGCCGGCGGTGACGATTTTGTCCTATGCGCTGTTGGGTGGGATTGGCACACCTTTGGCCCCGGTGGTGGGGGCTTGGTTTCTGACGGTTTTGCCGGAATTGTTGCGTGGTCTGCCGGAGATCAGGCTGGCGTTCAACGGGGTGATCATTGTGCTGGCGGTGTTGTTTCTGCCGCGCGGACTGTTGGGCTGGCGGATGCGCAGGCGGGCGGCATGAGCTTGCTTGAGACGACGGGTCTGACGCGGCGGTATGCTGGGCTGGTGGCGGTGGATCAGGTCGATCTCGCCATTCCCGAGGGTGGCGTGCATGCGATCATTGGGCCGAACGGGGCGGGGAAAACCACGCTGTTCAATCTGCTGTCGGGCGTGGTGACGCCGAGTGCGGGCAGCATCCGGTTTGGTGGGACGGACATTACCGCATTGCCGACTTACCGGCGGGCGGCGTTGGGGATGGCGCGGACGTTTCAGAATATTCGCATCTTCACGGCCATGTCGGTGCTGGAGAATGTGCTGACCGGGCTGCATCCACGGATGCATGCAGGGCTGGGGTCGATTTTGGCGCGGCTGCCGGGGTTTCGGGCGGAGGAGCGGCAGGCGGTGGCGGAGGCTCGGGCCGCGTTGGCTTTGGTCGGGCTGGAGGGGCAGGCGGATTTGTCGGCGGGGGCGTTGGCTTATGGCGATCAGCGCCGGTTAGAGATTGCACGCGCGATGGCGCAGAAGCCTCGGCTGTTGTTGCTCGACGAGCCGGCGGCGGGGATGAACCCGGCGGAGACGCGGGCGGCGACTGAGTTGGTGGGCAGGCTGGCTAAGGGCGGCACCACGATTTTGCTGGTGGAGCATGATATGGGCTTCGTCATGGGTGTGAGTGACACTGTCACGGTGATCAATTTCGGGCGGAAGATCTTCGCGGGCTCGCCTGCGGCCGTGCGGGCAGAGCCTGCGGTGATTGAGGCGTATCTCGGCTCGCGTTTGGCGGCAAAGTTGCAGGCGCAGCATGGCGGGTGAGCTTGAGATCGCCGGGCTGGAAATCAGCTATGGCAAGACCGAGGCTGTTTGTGGTATTAACATTTCAGTGCCTGCCGGTAACACGGTTTGCCTGATTGGGGCGAACGGCGCGGGCAAAACCAGCACCATGCGGGCGATCTCCGGTCTGCTGAAGCCGCGCGCTGGGCGGATTGTTTTGGATGGCGCGGATATCACCGGCATGGCTCCGCATCTTGTGGCGGCGCGGGGGCTGCTGCAGGTGCCGGAAGGGCGGCAGATTTTCGCGGAACTGACGGTGGCGGAGAACCTCGCTCTTGGGGCTTGGCTGGTGGACGATGCCGCCGAGATTGCGCGGCGTCGGGACGGGGTTTTGCAGCGTTTCCCTCGGCTGCGCGAGCGGCTGGGTCAGCTGGCGGGACTGATGTCGGGCGGTGAGCAGCAGATGCTGGCGCTGGGTCGGGCATTGATGGGGGAGCCGAAGCTATTGCTGCTCGATGAGCCGAGCATGGGGTTGGCCCCGCTGTTCGTGGACGAGATCTTCGCCATCATCGAAACGCTGAAGCGCGAGGGCACCACCATTTTGCTCGTGGAGCAGAATGCCTCGGCGGCGCTGGAGGTGGCGGATTTCGCCTATGTGCTGGAGAACGGGCGCATTGTGCTGGAAGGGCCAGCGGCTGAGGTTGCGGGTGATCCGAAGGTGATTGCGGCGTATTTGGGCGGGTGAGGCGGCGTCAGGCTTCCCGGTAGAGCATCAGCAATGCGCCGATGAACAGGAAGCAGAGCGGCCAGATCCAGCCGGCGACGCGGCCGGCGCGGCCATCGAGGCGGATTTCGAGCCAGCGGGACCAGCCGGCGGCGATGGCGGCCAAAGCGAGGGGTGTGTGGGTCAGCTCGATCAGCAGCGCGTCTTTCACGTTGGAGATGGCGTGGCTGTGGGTGAGCAGGGCCGCCCCACCGATGGCGGTGACGAGCGGGAAGACGAGCTTGGCTTTCGGATTGTCCCATCCACCGGCGCGCACGCGCCATTCAAAGACGCCGAACAGCACGGTGAGGATGACGAAGAAGCGGTGCTGTAGAACCTCGATGTCACGCAGGCTCTCGAAGATTCCTTCCTCGCCCATCGGCCAAACCTCTGGGTCGGATCGGAGGAACAGGAAGACGGCGAGGCCGAAGAAGACGACGGGCCAATGTCGCGCCCAGCGCAGCCCGGCCTGATTGAGCAACGCGAGGAGGGCGATGATGACGACGAACAGCCCGGCCCAGTGGTGGTTGAATTCGGACCAGGCGATGTCCGCCGCATTGCGGACGGGGAGTTCGCCGCCACCGGGGACGAAGGCCGCTTCCGGGGCTGCCTGATGGGCAGCGGCTTCGGCGTCGAGCTTGGCTTGCAGGGCGGGAAGGGCGAGCACGTCGTGTTGTGGCGAGACCATGCGCGGCCAGACCGGGGTGTTGCGGTCCACCACTTCCTGCCAGGACACGCGATCGAGTGTGAGATCGACGGAGGGCGGGACGGAGGTGAGTGAGGCTGCGGCGAAGAAGAGGGAGAAGCCGATGCCGATTTCGACCTCGGCAAAGCGCTTCATGCGGGTGACGGGCATGGTGGGGTTGGCATCCAGCATGCGCACGGTGCGGAAATTGCCGTAGCCGAGGGCGAGCAGGCCCAGGAACATGGCGGCTTTGGCGGCCGTCATCACGCCGTAAGCGGTGCCGTAAATGGCGTCTGGTGCGCCGATGTAGAGGACGCTGAAGACGGTGGCAGAGATCAGGATGCAGCCGACGCCGACCATGGACATGCGGGAGAACCTTGCCCCCACGGCCCGCCATTCGACGCCGTCACGCACGCTGCCGAGGGCGGCCACGAAGGCTGGGATGCCGCCGATCCAGATGGCGGCACCGAGTTGGTGCAGGAGGGCTGCGGCAAGCAGGATGCCGCGATCATCCAGGCGGGCGGCGGCGTGGGTGGTGAGGGTGGCCGCCATCAGTTCGACAAGACCGGTGGCCAGCAGCATGCCGCGCGGGGCGGTATGGCCGAAGGTGAACAGCAGGAATGCGAGGATGGCACCGGCTGTCATCTTCACGAGCCCGGCCTCGGCGGAGCTGGCGCTGAGGGCGTTCAGCAGGCTGATATCGAGGGTGGAGGTGAGCACGGCGGCTTGCAGGGCGACGGTGAGGCCCTCACAGACGATCAACGCGAGCGCGGACCATGCGGCGATGGAGGCGGTGCGTTCGGCGACATAGGGGCCGATGATGCGGCCAAGGGGGAGGGCCAGGAACACGAGAAACAGCACGCCGCCCAAGGCCATCGATTGCGCGACGATGGTGAGGCCGTGGATGATGATGCTGAGATAGCCAAAGAGATCAACGAGCAGGCTCACGCTATTTTGCCTCTACGGTGAAGGGCACGTCGCCACGGGTGATGTGGCCGTCAATGGCCAGCACCTGCCAGCGAATGCTGTAGGTTCCGGCTGAAAGGTCGAGATGGGTGAGCAGCAAATCGTCACTGCCTTCGGGGGCGATGGAAAGCGGGGTGGTGGTTTTGTCGGCGCGGATCAGGGTGAGTTTGGAGCGGGCGCGGTCGATGCGGCTGTTGAAGCGCAGCTGCATGGCCTCCGGCCCGGATGCGATGGTGGCCCCGATGGCGGGCGTGCTCTCGACCAGGATGGCGTGTGCCAGGGCAGGCTTCGCCATGGCCAGCAGCAACATCCCGATCAGCACCATCATTCGCATCTGCAGCATTCCCGTCATGTGGGCGGACCCTTAGCGCGCGGGCCCGAGAACTGTCCAATTTGGCGGTTTGGGTGGGTGGACGCAGGGCCGCAAACCTTGTGTAGTCCGCCGCGACGAGAGGCCACAGCATGACCAGACCCGCGCCCGGAACGAGGGCGGATTATCGCTATTTCCAGACCATCACCACCCGGTGGCAGGACAATGACGCCTTCGGCCATGCCTCCAACGTGGTGTATTTCTCCTGGATCGACACGGCGGTGAATAATTTTCTCATCGAAAACGGCATTCTGGAGATCGGCACCAGCGAGGTGGTGGGCGTGGTGGCGGAGGCCAATCTTCGCTATCTGCGCGAGATTGCCTATCCGGACCCAATCACGGTGGGGGTGCGCGTTGCGCGGATCGGCACGAGTTCGGTGAAGTATCTCTCGGCGGTTTTTCGCGCCGATGACGATGTGGCCTCGGCTGAGGGCTTCTTTGTCCATGTTTATGTCCACAAGGCGTCGATGACGCCCACGGCCATTCCGCCGGCACAAAAGCTGGCGTTTCAATCAATCATGTAGGGGATACGTCGGATGGATATGGGTCTGAAGGGCAAAACCGCTCTGGTGTGTGCTGCCAGCAAGGGCTTGGGCAAGGCGTGTGCGATGGCACTGGCGCAGGAGGGCGTGTCGGTGACGATCACCGCGCGCACATTAGAGACGCTGGAGGCAACGGCTGCTGAAATCCGCGCGGCGACGGGCGTTGTGGTCAATGTGGTGGCTGGTGACATCACCACCGAGGCCGGTCGAGCGGCAGCACTCTCGGCCTGCCCGAACCCGGACATTCTGATCAACAATGCCGGTGGCCCGCCGCCAGGTGATTTCCGCAACTGGGAGCGGGAGGATTGGATCAAGGCTGTGGACGCCAACATGCTGACGCCGATTTTCCTGATCAAGGCTGTGGTGGACGGCATGATCGGCCGCGGCTTTGGGCGGATTGTGAACATCACCTCCGGCTCGGTGAAGTCGCCCATTCCCACGCTGGGCATGAGCAACGGCGCGCGGGCGGGGTTGACGGGGTTTGTGGCGGGCCTGTCGCGGCAGGTGGCGAGCCATAACGTGACGATCAACAATCTGCTGCCGGGGCCGTTCCTGACGGATCGGTTGCGCTCGAACGCGCAGGCGGCGGCGACAGCGTCGGGCAAGAGTGTGGATGATCTGTTGGCAGAGCGCGCCAAGGGTAGTCCTGCAGGGCGGGTGGGCGATCCGTTGGAATTCGGCCATGCCTGCGTGTTCCTGTGCAGCGCGCATTCGGGCTTCATCGTGGGGCAGAACCTGTTGCTGGATGGCGGGGCGTTCAACGCAACGATGGGGTGAGCGCGATGCTGCGTGCGCTGACGCTGATCCTGTTTCTTCTGGCTGGTCCCATGCTGACGAGTGCGGCGTGGGGCCAGCCCGCGGAGGACACGCTGCGCATTTCGTGGCGCGACAAGGTGATTGGCCTTGACCCGTATCACACGTCTCTGCGCACCGGGCTTGTGATCAGCCAGCAGGTGTGGGACGGACTGATCGCGCGCGATCCGCAAACGCTGGCATTGAAGCCGTTGCTGGCGGCGAGTTGGAAGCTGGTGGACGACACCACCATCGAATTTGAGCTGCGCCCTGGCATCACATTCCACAATGGCGACGCGTTCAGCGCCGACGACGTGGTCTACACCGTGCAGTCCATCCTGACGGACCCGACGCTTGCGGTGCCGTCGAACTATGCGTGGCTGGCGGGGGCGGAGAAGATTGATGATCTGCATGTGCGGATCAAGCTGAAGCAGGTGTTTCCAGCGGCGCTGGAGTATATTGCGGTGGTGATGCCTATCCTACCGCACGCCTATCGTGAGCGGGTGGGGGTGGAAGGGTTCTCGCGCTTTCCTGTTGGAACCGGGCCATATCGGGTGAGCGCTGCGGCACCGGACCGCATCGAGCTTTCGCGGTTTGACGGATATTTTCGGCAGTCCCCGAAAGGGTTGCCGCCGATTGGGCGGATCGTGATTTCGCAGGTGGATGACGCGGTGGCCGAGGTTGCCGATCTGCTGGCGGGGCGGGCGGACTGGATATGGTCCTACGCGCCAGAGAAATCGGCAGAGATTTCCGCCAATCCGCAGGTGCAGGAGGCGCGGGCGGAAAGTATGCGGCTGGGATATCTGTCGATCGACGCGGCGGGGCGCTCGGGTGCTTCCTCGCCACTGACCAACCTGAAGGTGCGCCAGGCCATCGTCGCCGGGATTGATCGGGCCAAGCTGGGGCGTGATCTGCTGGCGCTGGGCGGACGGATTCCGAATGCGCCGTGCTATCCGACGCAGTTCGGCTGCGATCAGCTGGCGGCGGAGCGGGTGGCGTATGATCCGGCGCGGGCGAAGGCGCTGCTGGTGGAGGCTGGATACCCTGACGGGTTTGACACCGAGTTGGTGTCGTATGTGCTGCCGCAGTTTGCGCAGGGGGTGGCGGCGGATCTGGCGGCCATCGGCATTCGTGCTCATATCAGCCAGCTGCCGCTGGATATGGCGGTGAAGCGGCAGGCCGAGGGCTCGGCCCCGTTGATGCTGGGCAGCTGGGGGAGCTATTCGATCAACGACGTGTCGGCCATTCTGCCGTATTTTTTCGGTGGCGGTGACAATGACTATGCGCGCGTGCCGGAGTTGCAGGAGCTTGTGGCGCAGGGCGGGGCGACCACCAGCCCGGACAAGCGACGTCTTGCGTATAGTAAGGCCATCCGGCTGATCGGCGATCAGGCGCTTTGGCTGCCGCTGCACACTTACGTGACAACCTATGCGTTTTCACGCGCGCTGGATTTCAAACCGACCGCTGATGAATTGCCACGGTTTTACCTGTCTGGCTGGAAGTGAGGCTGTGGGCCTACTGCATCCTGGTGCTGCTTTGGGCGGGGCATGCCCGTGCGCAGCCGGCGGTGGGGGAGATGCTGCCGCCGGTGAAGCCGCTTTGCGTCACCTCGCCATTCGGGGATAGGCCGGCACCGGGGGTGGATGCGCCGGGGTTTCATAACGGGATCGATCTACGCGCCCCGTCCGGTGCCTATGTCTATGCGGTGGCGGATGGGGAGATCGTGACCATCCACAAGCGCGGGCCGGGCGGGCTGGAGTTGGCGATCGCGCATCGCGGCAGTGTGGGGCCTTATACGTCGCTGTATGCGCATCTTGGTTTGATATTGCCCGCGTTCGCGCAGGGGCGCACGCATGTAAAGGCGGGCGAGCCGTTTGCGCGGATTGGTCGCACCGGTGTGACGTATGGCACGCATCTGTATTTCGAACTGCTGGTGCGCGGGCGATCATTCGATCCGGCCCCGTTCTTTCCGGCGCTGCCCTGCGCGAAGTGACGATCAACTCAGTTCGCGTTCCGCCTTTCTGAGCCACGCCGCCAAATTGGGGGCTGGCAGTGACGATATCCAAACGGGTGCAATCGAAAATGATCCCGCTCCCGATGGATCACTCCACCGCACTCCGCAGTGCGCTCCCCGCGGCAAGCGGGCATAGCGGCAAGGCTGCGGCGAACAGGGCGGCGAGGAATAGCAGGGGGGCGGCGGTGGATTGCTCTGATCCTGCTGCATCGGCCGCGGCTACGCCGAAGATCAGCACCGGGGCTGCGAGTGGGAGGACCAGCAACGGCAGCAGCACGCCGCCGCGACGGGCTCCCAGCACCAACGACGCGCCGATCACGCCGAACAGCGAGAGCAAAGCGGTGCCGGGGAGAAGGCCTGCGAGCAGCACCGGGATCACGCCGGGATCGACGTTGAGCATGAGGGCGACTGGCACGGCGGCGACAAGTAGGGGTAGGCCGGTGGCGAGCCAGTGGGCGCAGGCTTTGGCGAGCGCCACCATCGCGGCGGGCTGGCCAGAGAGCAGCAACAGGTCGAGCGAGCCATCCTCGAAATCGGCACCGAACAGACGGTCAAGCGGGAGGAGGGCTGCAAGCAGGGCGCAGACCCAGATGATGCCGGGGCCAAGCCTTGCGAGCAGTTCCGGCTGAGGGCCGATGGCCAGCGGGAACAACGCCGCCGTCAGCACAAAGAACAGCAGGGCGGCGAGGGTGTCGGCCCCGTGCCGCAGCGACAGGCGAAGGTCGCGGGCGATGATGGCGAAGAAGCCGCTCATGACAGGCGCAACTCGGTGGCGTCCGGCAGCGGCAGCGGCAGATGTGTGGCAGCAAGCACCACGCCGCCGGTGGCGCGGTGATCGGCCAGCATGACGCCGAAGCGTTCGACGGAGGCGGTGTCGAGCCCCAGGGTCGGTTCGTCGAGCAGCCAGATGGGTGCGGAGCGCAGCATCAGGCGGGCGAGTGCGAGGCGTCGTTTCTGTCCGGCGCTGAACAGGCGGACCGGGAGATCGGCCAGAGCCTCCAGCCCCACGGCGGTAAGCGCCGCGGCGAAACCGGTGCCCAAATTCTCGGCGGCGGAGAGGCCGGGTTTGACGGCGTCGAGATGGCCGACATAGGCGACCCGTGCTCCATGCGCTGCGCGATCATCGGCCATGTCGAGGCCATTCCACAGCACACGGCCAGACTCGATCCGGCCCAGCCCCGCCAGAATGCGCAGCAGCGTGCTTTTGCCCGCGCCGTTCGGCCCAACCAGCAGGATTGCGCCGCCGGCCGCAAGTTCGAACGAAAGTGGGCCGAACACCATTCGTTCGCCCCGCACTGCCACAATTTCGTCCACCGCCAGCACTGACAATCCCCCAAAATCCCTGTTCGCCCCATGGACGAGCAGGCTTTGCAGGTGTTTAAAGCACACGCCGCATTGCAACCGGCCCGCCCGCGGACGAAACCCGCCGATCAGCCTCGGTGAGTGCTCGCCTGCGAGATGCGGGCGCATCTATCAGGAAGATCATCCATGAAATCCATCGGTCAGGACAGCCTCAAGACCCGCCGGACACTGACCGTGGAAGGCAAGAACTACGATTACTTCTCCATTCCGGTGGCCGCCGACGCGCTGGGCGACGTTTCGCGCCTGCCGGTGAGCCTTAAAGTGCTGCTGGAGAACGTGCTGCGGTTCGAGGATGGCCAGTCCTATGTGGTGGCCGATGCACAGTCGGTTGTGGATTGGGTGAAGGAAGGCAAATCCACCAAGGAAGTGCCGTTCAAGCCGAGCCGCATCCTGATGCAGGACTTCACCGGCGTGCCCGGCGTGGTCGATCTTGCCGCCATGCGTGACGGCATTCTCCGTCTGGGAGGCAACCCGCAGAAGGTGAACCCGCTGGTGCCTGTCGATCTGGTGATCGACCACTCGGTGATGGTTGATTTCTCCGGGACTGCCGCCTCTGAAGGCAAGAACGTGGATGTGGAGTTTGAGCGCAACGGGGAGCGTTATTCGTTCCTGCGCTGGGGCCAGGAAGCGTTCGACAATTTCCGCGTGGTGCCGCCGGGCACCGGCATCTGCCATCAGGTGAACTTGGAATATCTGAGCCAGACGGTGTGGACCGCCAAGATTGGCGAGACGACGTTTGCCTATCCGGACACGCTGTATGGCACGGACAGCCACACCACGATGGTCAACGGACTGGGCGTACTCGGCTGGGGCGTGGGCGGCATTGAGGCGGAGGCCGCGATGCTCGGCCAGCCGATCGCCATGTTGATTCCAGATGTCATCGGCTTCCGCCTGACCGGCAAGCTGCCGGAGGGTGCGACGGCGACCGACCTCGTGCTGACGGTGACGCAGATGCTGCGCAAGCGCGGCGTTGTCGGCAAGTTCGTGGAGTTCTTCGGCTCGGGCCTCGATGACCTGATGCTCGCCGACCGCGCCACCATCGCCAACATGGCCCCGGAATATGGTGCGACCTGCGGCTTCTTCCCGGTGGACCAGATCACGCTCGACTATTTGCACCTCTCGGGCCGTGACGAGCACCGCATCAAGCTGGTGGAGGCGTATTCCAAGGCGCAGGGCATGTGGCGCGATGCTTCCACACCGGACCCGATTTTTACTGACACGCTCGAACTCGATATGTCCACCGTGCAGCCGAGCCTTGCTGGTCCGAAGCGGCCGCAGGATCGGGTGTTGCTGAAGGATGCGGGCAGCTCGTTCCAGACGGAACTGACGAAGTCGCTCGGCGTGGCCCCGGCCGACGTGTCGAAGTCCGTCCCTGTTGAGGGCACCAATTATGAACTGACGCATGGCGATGTGGTGATCGCGGCCATCACGTCCTGCACCAACACGTCCAACCCGTATGTGATGGTCGCGGCCGGTCTGGTGGCGCGCAAGGCCCGCGCCTTTGGGCTGACGCCGAAGCCGTGGGTGAAGACTTCGCTGGCCCCTGGATCGCAGGTGGTGACGGAGTATCTGGATCGCGCCGGCCTGACGGCGGATCTGGATGCCATTGGCTACAACACCGTGGGCTATGGCTGCACGACCTGCATCGGCAATTCCGGCCCGCTGCCGGATGCCATCGTCGATGCCATTGAGGACAACAAGCTGGTGGCCGCCGCCGTGCTGTCCGGCAACCGCAACTTCGAGGGCCGGGTGCACGCCAACGTGCGGGCCAACTACCTCGCCTCCCCGCCGCTGGTGGTGGCCTATGCGCTGTTCGGCAACATCCGTGAGGACATCACAACGGCCCCGATCGGCACGGCCACGGATGGCAAGGTGGTGTATCTCAAGGATATTTGGCCTTCGAACAAGGAGATTGCCGACACCGTCAACGCCAGCCTGGGCCGCGATCAGTTCCTCAAGCGCTATGCGGAAGTGTTCAAGGGGCCGAAGCAGTGGCAGGCGATCGACGTGGCTGGCTCGGCGGACACCTATAGCTGGAACGACAGCTCCACCTACGTGCGCAACCCGCCCTACTTTGACGGCATCACCATGACGCCTTCGGTGAAGACGGACATCATGGGCGCACGGGTGCTGGCGGAGCTCGGTGATAGCATCACCACCGACCACATCTCCCCCGCCGGCAGCATCAAGAAAAGCTCGCCTGCTGGTGAGTATCTGGGTGAGCGGCAGATCCTGCAGAAGGATTTCAACAGCTACGGCGCGCGTCGTGGCAACCACGAGATCATGATGCGCGGCACGTTCGCCAACACGCGCATCAAGAACGAGATGGTGCCGGGCATTGAGGGCGGGATCACCAAGCATCAGCCGGATGGTGCGGTGATGCCGATCTATGATGCGGCGATGAAGTATAAGGCCGAGGGCGTGCCGACAATCATTCTCGGTGGCAAGGAATACGGCACTGGCTCATCGCGTGACTGGGCGGCGAAGGGCACGATGCTGCTGGGCGCGCGCGCGGTGATTGTGGAGAGCTTTGAGCGTATTCACCGCTCGAACCTTGTCGGCATGGGCGTGCTGCCGCTGATGTTCGAGCCTGGGACGACGCGCCACACGCTGGGGCTGGATGGGTCGGAGGTGCTGGATATCATTGGCCTCGACAACCTCTCGCCGGGCAAGACGATGACGCTGGTGATCCATCGCGCCAATGGCACCACCGAGAACGTGCCGGTGAAGTGCCGCATCGATACGATTGATGAGGTGGCGTATTACCAGCACGGCGGCATTCTGCATTACGTGCTGCGTGAGATGGCGAAGGCGGCTTGATTTTGGGACGGGAGGGCTTGGGCATGGATGTGAAACTGGACCACATTCTGCTCGGCGCTCCCGATCTGGACGCAGCCTCGGCGGCGTTTGCCGAGGTGACGGGCGTGGTGCCGACCACCGGCGGCTCGCATCCTGGGTTTGGCACCCGCAACAAGCTGGCCTCGATTGGGCCGGATGTGTTCTGGGAAGTGATGGCCCCGGATCCCGCGCAGGACATCAAGGGCCGTGCGCGGGCGGAGTTGATCGCCGGGTGGAGTGGGCCTGCGCTGCTCACCTATTGCGTGCAGACGACGGATTTCGAGGGGCTGATGGCGCGGGCGGCGGCGGCGGGCCTTGAGGTGCGCGAGCCGATGGCAATGAGCCGCACAAGGCCGGACGGGGTGAAACTGTCCTGGCGCGTGGTGCATTTCCATCATCCGGTGTTCGGACTGCTGATCCCGTTTGCGATTGACTGGATGGGCTCCCCGCATCCGGCCACAACGTCTCCGGCTGGGTGCGTGCTGCGGAGCTTTACCGTGATGCATCCCGATGCGGCGGGGTTGAGTGCGGTTTATGGCGCGATGGGGTTGGATGTGGTGGTGCAGGGTGGACTGCGCGGCGGGATGGTGGCGGTGCTGGATACATCTAACGGTGCCGTGGGGTTTGTTTCGCCTTAGCGATTCGGGATCCACCATAACTCCACAGCGCGAGTGTGGGATGCTGGGATGATGCGAAGGAAAGACAATTGTACGTAACATTGTACGAGCCATCCGAAGGGCGTCGTGCGGCTGCAAGCGGTGGGATTGAGCAACGGATTACGGAGCCGGCAGTGATGTTGGCGTTTGCGTTGCATCTGCTTGAATATCCGGACTCGTCTGGGAAAGTGGCCATCCATCCAGACGGTGAGCATGCAAAAATATTTGATATCGTGGGATTTCTTGTAGCTGCTGGGTTCTACAAAGCTCAATCTCTGGGAAGTACCGCTTATGGTGGGCATTACGTTCGGGGCAATCAGACAATCACCGTACGGCCCGCGTCAGGTTTCGGTGACGTGGTTGGTTCATTAGATGGGCGAACGATTATCGCCGAATGTAAAGGTGGGGTTATCAACTCCAATCATGCCGGCCAGAAATCGCGCTTGCGCAAAGGGCTATCCGAACTCATTGGCCAGCTAATGATTTTACCAAATGGCGGCGAACGGCAGATAGCCGTGCTGCCTGAGACAGAGGAAATTCAACGGCTCTCAAAAAGGTTGGTAAATCGCTGCTATGTTGCAGGCATTGAAATTGCCCTCGTTCGCGCTGACGGCACGATTAATTACATTTCGCCGAACTAGGGAAATTTGGCGGGTCCCGCTAGTCATCTGCACGGAAGCAAGGGTGCGCCGCGCTTGGGCGTCGCACCGTTTGGTTGATTTTGTTGGTGCGTCGCTCAAGCGCGGCGCACCCCACGGGCTCTGTGTGGTTTCCGAGGCTGGGGCGGAGACGGGGATTGGGAGCAACGTAAATGCCTGATGCCAACACTGGAGCCCCCATGCCGCATCTCTCCACCGAAGCCCGCAATGCGCTGCCGGATTCAGCCTTCGGCCTGCCTTCCACGCGCGCCTATCCGATGCCGGATGTGAGCCATGCGCGCAATGCCAAGGCGCGGGCGTCGGAGGAGTTCCATCTGGGGCGGCTGACGGCGCATGAGAAGGCGCAGATTGACCGGAAGGCGGATGCGCTGTTGGCGGAAGAGCCCTAACTCTCAGCGGGCAGCGAATGCGGTCCGCCGCGTCCGATAGCGCTGGTCCATCACCGTATGGGCGATGCGTTCGTTTTCTTCCTTGGCGAGACCGCCAGTCCGAGAAACACGAGGGCGGCTTGGTTGGGGCAGAGGATGTCGTCGTCGTCCCCCTTTCCAATCCGTGCGCTGATCTTGGTTTTGCGGACCGTGGTGATCTTGTCCACCCACACCCCGCATCGCGCGGTGGCGATGCGGGGTGACGGTGGTCAGGATTGGGCAGCCGACCGGCGATGCCAGAACATGCGGGAGATCATATCGCTTCCCAGCAGTTGGTGCAGCACGGCCAATCCGGCGTGGGCGAACAGGTAGCCCCACATCAAATTCGACATCAGCTTGTGCACCGACAGCACCAATTTGGCCGAATGTGTGCCGGTGATGAAGAAATAAACCGTTCCGGTCAGGGCCATGGTCGTAAGGGTCAGCAGCCCGAGGCCATGCACGGCGCTGGCCAAGGCGCTATCGGGATCGTCGGCCATCGTGCCCTGCCGCAGGTGAGCGAATTGTGAGCCGACATCCTTCATCACTGATGTGATACCGCTGCGTGAGAACCACGGCACCAGCCGGCCAATGCTCGTTTCGCGTTTCCTGATAAGCGTCCACAGCCAGAACAGCGCGACCAGAGCAAGGCTGCCCATGCCGACATATTCATGCAAGACGAAGCTCAACTCCGGCGCTTCACCGGGCATTGGCCGCGAGAGAAAATAGCTGCCGATGAGTTGGTTCAGCACGCTGGCCAGGATCAGCGCATGCAGAACCCGCGTGAGGATCGAGCGATTGGCCGCCGGTAGGGCAACTGGATGGAGTGTTGGGTTTTTGCTCAGTATCGCCAAGTCACTGTCATAAGGCATTGGATCAATCCTTGTATTGGTCATGGCAAGATTGGCAGTCATTGTCGATGTGCTTGAATGCTGCCTGCAATGTATTCGCCTGGCCCAAACTGTCCAAGGCATGCTGAGAATCCGCTCCGAACTGCACGAAGCGCCGTTTGATGTCCTTGGCATCGGCGGATTGACCGGTGATGGCGGAGGACAGCCGCGCGGAATCGGCAATATAGGTGGTCAGCGTTTCGCGGATGGTCGCCTCGTCAAAGGCGGCGCGGCCCGACACGATAGGGCTGCTGGCGCGCAGGTGCCGCTTCCAGGTCCGCATGATGCCGCGAAGGGCTGAGGAGGCGTCGGCCGTCATCGGAGCCGTCAACAATGAAGCGACGACCAGAAGGCCGCCGACACGTAGGAGCTTGGATCGCACAGAGTGAGTTCCTTATGGCTGGAGCAAGCGGGCGGAACATGCCCGGCCAACCTTACAGCCACCTTATTGGCCCGGTTTTGACTTCAACCAGCACAGATTGAAGCGTAAGGGGCGCGTAAGGTTCGGGCTGTATTGCTCGTCAGGTTGCGGGGAATGGGGTGTCATGCGGCTTTTGGTGGTCGAGGATGAGCCCGATCTGCTGGATTTGATGGGCCGTGCGCTTGAGCGCGGGGGATTTGCCGTCGATGTGGCTCCAGACCTAAGGCGGGCGGGTGAATTTTTGGCGGTTGCTCGGTACGACGTCATGATTTTGGATCTGAACCTGCCAGACGGTGATGGCCTTGTCCTGCTGCGGCAGGTCCGCGCCCGGGGGTCGAAACTTCCGGTGCTGGTGCTGACTGCTCGCGATGCCGTTGAGGACAGGGTGACGGGGCTGGATACGGGTGCGGATGACTATCTCGTCAAGCCGTTCCACATGCCTGAATTGATTGCCCGTATCCGTGCGCTGTTGCGTCGGCCGGATGCGGTGCTTGGGATCACGCTTTCCCTGGGCAATCTGGTGCTCGACACCACCAGCCGGCAGGTGAGCGTGAGTGAGACGGTGGTGGCCATGTCTGTCCGTGAGGTTGCCCTGCTTGAGTTGCTGATGCGACGTCAGGGTGCCGTCGTGCCGCGCGACCTGCTGGAGCAGGGGCTTTACAGCTTTGACAGCGAGCTGGGGTCCAACGCCATGGAAGTGCTCGTCCACCGGCTGCGTCGCAAGCTGGCTGATGCGGCGGCGACGGCGTGCATCCACACAGTTCGGGGGGTTGGCTATATGCTCACTGACCTTGCGTGACGGCTGCACAGGTTCGTCGTCCGTGGTCACTCACCACGCGGCTTGGATTGCGGCTGGGCGCGGTTTTGATGGCGGCGATCATGCTGGCGGCGGGTGCCATAGCGTGGCGTGCTTTGGCGACGGTGCATGAACTGGACGACCAGGCGTTGCAAAGTCAGGCACGGCTGATCGTCTCGAAATTGCCGGCAGACACCGCAGCACCTGTCAGCATTCCAGATGACATCGTCCGATCATTTCGGGCGTCAGACGGCGACAACGTGTTTCTCGTCTATCGTGGTGATGAGCTTGTGAGCACGTCAGACCCGTCGGCCGCAGCCCGGATCAGCGCGTTTATGAAGGTGTCTCGGCCTAGCGGGTTTTTTCTGCTGCCGGTTGTCGCGGGGCACGAGCACGGCATGATCGGGCTGACGGTGGATGCGGCACCGTGGCAGGTTGTGGTGATGCAGGGGCGTGAGCAGTCATCGGTTCTGCTGGAGAGCTTGACGGCGAACTTTATTGCGGGTGCCTTCTTTCTGCTGCTGCCGATTGGCCTTGCCGCCATTGTGATTGCCGTGATCACGTTGCAGCGCGGATTGCGTCCGCTGCGGCAGGTTTCGGCGGCGGCCCAACTCGTCGGCCCCTCCCGTCCCGGCGCGCGACTGCCGACCGACAACCTGCCTGATGAGGTATTCCCACTTGTCCAAACGGTGAACGATGCGCTGTCGCGCCTCGACATGGCGTTGCTGGGGCAACGGCGCTTCATGGCCGATGCCGCCCACGCGCTGCGCACGCCGCTGGCCGTGCTCACCGCCCGGCTGGATATGATGGAGGATCAGCAGGAGTTGGACGGCCTGCGCCATGATGCTGACCGCATGAGCCGATTGGTTGGCCAGTTGTTGCGCATGGCGCGCCTTCACAGCGTTGAGGTCGATGTCTCTGCCCCGGTATCACTTCACGAGGTTGCTGTTCAGGCCATCACGGCGCTGGTGCCGATTGGTTTGCGCAAAGGCGTCGAAATCACATTGACCGAGAACGCCGCAGCCAGGGCCATGAACGGCAATCATGATATGCTTGCGCTGGCCATCACCAACCTTGTGGAGAATGCGCTGGCATACGCGCCCCGGGGAAGTGTGGTGGAAGTGGTGGTTGATGATGGCGGCAAGATAACCGTTCTCGATGAGGGTCCTGGCATCGCTGTGGAACAGCGCGAACGGATTTTCGAGCGCTTCGTGCGGGGTCCGCAGCCGGCGGAAGGTGGTGCCGGACTGGGTTTGGCCATCGTGGCCGAAGTTGCACTCGCCCATCACGGCGCGGTCTGGGTTGAAGCACGGCCGCAGGGTGGAAGCGCCTTCGTGTTCGTGCTGGGCACGGGAGCCATTGAAGGTGCGGCAAAGCAGGACCTCGAACGCGCGTTCCGAAGCCCTACACGCTGAGCGAATATGGCCCGCCGCGTTCGATGGCGCGGGTCCAAGCGGGGCGAGCGTGAACGCGGTCGAGCCAGGCGATGAGGTTGGGGCGGCTATGGTCGAGCCCAGCGCGGGCGGCGGTGGCTTCGACAGGGAAGCTCATTTGAATATCTGCGGCGGTGAGGTCGGGGCCGGCAAACCAGGTTTGGCCTTCGAGTTCGGCCTCCATATGGTCCAGATGAAGGGCGAGCTGTGGGTCCACCAGGGAGCGCTTCACGGCACGGGCGAGGCCGCGGACGACGGGGCGGATGAAGAACGGGACGGGGCCGGTTTCGATCTGGTCGAAGATGAGCTTTAGCAGCAGGTTGGGCATGGCCGAGCCCTCGGCGTAGTGCAGCCAGTAGAGATAGCGCTGGTAATTGGGCGAGTCCGCTGGCGGGATGAGGCGGCCCTGGCCGTGGCGGGCGAGCAAATATTCGATGATGGCACCGGATTCGGCGAGCACGGCACCGTCCTCGACGATGATGGGGGCTTTGCCGAGGCGGTGGATTTCGCGCAGGGCCAGCGGGGCCATGCCGGAGCCGGGGTGGCGGCTGTAGTTCACGACTTCATATGGCACGCCCAATTCCTCCAGCAGCCACAGCACGCGCTGGGAGCGGGAGTTGTTGAGGTGGTGGACGGTGATCACGTGGCGGCGGTCCAGCGACGGCGCAGATCAAACAGATGGGCAAGGCCAGCAGCGGCGAGGGCAGCGCCGGTCCAGCCCCACCATGCGCTTTGGATTGCAAGCAGTGCGGCAAGCAGCAGGAAGGCTCCGGCGGCGAGTTGGCCGATGATATCGACGGGTTTCAGCCCGCGACCGGTGCGGCGGTGCCAGAAAATGAGGGCAGCGGCCTCGATCACCGTCAGCGCCAGGATGAGGGCGAACATGGTGCCGGATTCGATCAGATCACGCATGACGCCTCCGCGACGCGGGCGGCTTCGAGGACAATATCGACGGCTCGGGCTGGCTTTTCCTCATGTGCAAGATGGCCGAGGCCGGGCATTGAGATGAGGCGGGAGGACGGTAGCATCGTGGCGATGCGGGCGGCGTCGATGGGGGGAATGGTGCGGTCGCCGGAGCCGGTGACGAGAGTGAGCGGCACGGTGAGGCGTCGGAGATCACGCGCGAGGGTGCGCAGGCTCCAGTTTGCCATCATGGCGAGGGCTCCGGCGACATGGCCGGGGGAGCCCACGATGCGGGCGTAGAGTGCCACGCCCTCGGCGTCGATGGTGGAGCCAGTGCCGCGCAGCAGGCGGTCCAGCGCCTTGGGGGAGCCGGCCTGGCGGGCGGCGATGTGGGAGACGAGCGGGATGGCGACCATCAGCTTGGCGAGCGGGGCGAAGAGCTCGTTCGGCATGTTTGCCAACGGCAGCATGGCACCGTTGAAGCTGATCAGCATGCGCGGCGCGATGATGTCGTCGAGACACATGCGGACGAGGATGGCGGCCCCAGCGGAGTGGCCGACCGCGATCTCTGGCGTGGCGTCAAGCTTGCGGAGAAGCTGGCCCACGGCGCGGCTCATGCCCGGCAGCGACATCTGGCTCGCACCCGGCGTGTCGGTGAAACCATGGCCGGGCAGGTCGGGTGAGATGACGGTGAAGTGCTCGGCGAGGCCGTTCATCATGCCGCGCCAGGAATGCGTGGCCGCCCCGGTGCCGTGCAGCAGCAGCAGCGTGGGGCCGGTGCCCATGATCTGCACATGCCATTTGAAGCCAGCAGCGGTGACGAAGCGGCTGGTATTGCGGTGCGGCCAGTTAGCACCGTCCTTGTTCCAGTCGAGCGTGCTTGGCATCAGCCTCTCCTTGCCGGGGTCACGTTTTGCACGGCGCGGCTGAGCCGGCCGGGATCGACGTAGGGCAGCGGGAGATATCGGGCGGCCATGGCGTTTGCGAAGGCCTGCGCCTGTGGGGCCGGACGGGGTGACGTGTCCACCAGCAGGATGGTGCGCTGGGAGGCGCGCAGGCGGGTGGCGGCGGCCATGGCCTCCTGCTCGGCCTGTGCTCTGCCGCCATTGCCGTCCCGTGTGATGTTGGCGCGGCCGTCGGTGAGGACGACGATGATGGGGGTGCCGCCCCGGCGCTGGACGAGTTCGGCGAGATCCTCGGCGGCGTCGAGCCCCGCTGCGAGGGGTGTTCCGCCGCCGCCGGGGAGTGCGGACAGGCTGCGTTTGGCGCGGACGAGGGAGCGGGTGGGGGGCAGCAGGAGTTCGCAGCCTTTGCCGCGGAAGGCGATCACGGCCACGTTGTCCCGCCTGATGTAGCAATCGGCGAGCAGGAGTTCGACGGCACCTTTCGCTTCGGCGAGCCGGTTGGCGGCGGCGGAACCGGAGGCGTCCACGGCGAAGATGGTGGTGGTTTCGCTGCGCTGTTTGAAGCGGGTGATGTGGAAGTCGTCGGCACGGACCTGCACGCGGGCGGGGTCGGCACCCTCGGTGCGGCGGAGGCGTTGCCAGGGGGCGGCGGCGCGCAGGGTTTCGACGAGGTTGAGACGGGCATTCGGGCCGGGCATGGCACGGCGCAGACCGGCGGGGCGGCCTCGCTTGCTGGATTTCTTGAGCGCGCCTGCTTTGCCGCCTGCACTTTGGCGCTTGGGGGCTGCTTCGGCGGCTTTGAGTTGGGCGAGGAGGCCTGCGGGAATGGCGGCGGCGGCGGCTTCCAGAACGATGTCACCCATTGGCTGGTCGTTCTGTTCGGTTTGCTCGCTTTGGTCCTGCGGCTCGGGCGGTTCGTTTTCGGGCGGCTGGTCTGGCGGGGGTGGCTCTTCCTCGCTCTCCTCCGGCGGCATTTGCGGGATGATGGTGGCGCGCGGTGCGAGGACGAGGCGGGCGGCGAGGGCGGCGTCCTGCATCGTGGCTTGAGTGCGCCCGTCCAATGCCGCGGCGATGCGGGCGACGCGGACGGCGAGCAAAGGGGCGCGCAGCGAGAGGATGCCGAGCGCCATGGTGGTGGAGGAGATGGCGGTGATGATGTCGTCGCTGACGTCTACTTCGGCGAGGGATGCGCGGGCGTGGGCCACGGCTTCGATGTCGTAGGGCAGGTCGTCAGTGTCGACGCCGGAGGTGAGGTCGGGCTGGAAGGCGAAGCGGTCGCGCAGGGCGGGGGGCATACGTTCGTCGTCGTCGTCCCCCTCGTCGAACGCGACGAAACCGAGCCGGGCGGATTGGCGGGCGGCCACACCGTCTCGCGCGGTTATGATCTCGCCGGTGTCGATGGCGGCGCAGAGTTGGGCTGCGGTGCTGACGGGGAGGCGTTCGGCCATGGCGATCAGCACCACGCCGCCATCGGCCTCCGCCAGCAGCCCGCGCTCGGCGATGGGTTTGCCGGCACGGAGCGTGGCCGCGATGTCGAGCCCGCCGAGGAGGCGGCCTTCGGCGATGTTGAGCGGCAGGCGGCGAAATTTGGTGGTCTCGGTCAGGCACGCGCGCAGGAGGGAGACGAAGGCGTCTCGTCCTGGGCCGGGGCCAGTGCGCAGACAGACGCCGCCGAGGCCCACCGGATCGACGGCGAACAGCAGAGCCGTCAGCGCCGCGTCGGTAGACGGATCGTTCACGCGGCGAAAAGCTCCGCCACTGCGCGATCAACCCGCGCGGTAGAGCCTGCGTCATCGAGCACGTTGCGGCGCAGGCGGTGGCGCAGGGCGGGGGCGGCGATCTGGCGGAGATGGGCGTCCGTCACGACATCGGCACCCTCGAATGCTGCCGTGGCGCGGGCGGTGCGCATCAGTGTGAGTTCGGCGCGCAGGCCGTCGGTGCCGAGCGCGATGCACAAGCGCGAGGCCTTTTCGAGCACGGCATCCGGCACCTCGACGTGACCGAGCTTGGCGCGTCCGGCGAGGATGGCGGCGCGCAGGGTGGCGTCAGCCTCGGCGAAGCGGGCGATGAAGGCCTCAGGATCGCGCTCATAAGCGTCGCGGCGTTTGACGATATCGATGCGGGTGGCGAGGTCGGTGGGGGTTTTCACCTCGACGGACAGGCCGAACCGGTCGAGCAATTGCGGGCGAAGCTCGCCCTCCTCCGGGTTGCCACTGCCGACGAGGACGAAGCGGGCGGGGTGGCGGATGCTGAGGCCGTCACGCTCCACCACGTTCTCACCGGACGCGGCGACGTCGATGAGGAGATCAACGATGTGGTCTTCCAGCAGGTTCACTTCATCGACATAGAGAAAGCCGCGATTGGCGCGGGCGAGCAGGCCCGGCTCGAACGCCTTTTCGCCGCGCGAGAGGGCGCGTTCAAGGTCGAGTGCGCCGACAACGCGGTCTTCGCTGGCACCGAGCGGGAGATCGACGACGGCGACGGGCGTCATGTGGCTGGGCAGTGGGCCGTTTGCGAGGCGTGTGGTGCAGTCCGCGCAGAGGCGGACTTCGAGAGCGGGATCGCAGTGGTAGCGGCATTCATCGACAACGCGGATTTCCGGCAGCAGGGCGGCCAGCGCGCGGATGGCGGTGGATTTGCCGGTGCCGCGATCACCGAAGACCAGCACGCCGCCGATGCCGGGATCGACAGCGACGGCCACGATGGCGCGCTTCATTTCGTCCTGGCCGGCAATTGCGGAAAACGGGAAGGCAACACCCATGCTTAAACTGCTCCTGCATCCCAGGCGGCCACCGCATCGGAGACCGCAATATTCATTTCAAAGGCCAGCACGGCTGCTTCGATCACCACCGCTGCGTTGGTGATTTCGGCCTCTGCCTGCTCGATATCGGCATGATACCCGGCTTTGTAGAGTGCAATATCTTCAATTGCTGCAAAGCGATAGAAGCCGAGTTCGGCCTCCCCCAGATCAAGCGATTTCGAAAGCAGGCGGGGCATGATCTGCCCGCCGCTGAGATCGCCGAGGGTGCGGGTGTAGGTGTGGCCGATCAAGCCGGCACCATCACCTTGCGCCGCCCTGGTGACGCAATCGGCGTAGAGCTGGCCGGACGGGAGCAGTGGCAGAGCGTTGCCGCCCAAGGCTTCAAGATCGGCCAGCAATGTGGCGGCGCGGTAGGCTTCCGGGCGGGCAAATCGGCCCACACCGGGCGTGTGCCGGTGCTGTTCAAGTCCTGCTTCCAGCGCCTGATAGGCTGGCAGCAGGTTGCGCAGCAGCAGCGCGTAGCCTGGGCGCGTGGCCTGTTTGTGGAAGATGCGCGCCATCATACCGGTGCGCTCGGCTTGCACATGCAGCCGATGCGTGGCCGCGCGCAACTGCGCTGGGAGTCCGTAGGCGTGCGGCGTGTCAGGCATTGTGGCCGCCCCGGTCAGTCGAGTTGGCCCGCATGGCGGATAAGACGGTCAAGCATTTCGGCGGCGCGGCGCGTTGACGCACGCACACTTTCGAGACGCCGCCCCATGTTCTCCGTGTCCCCGCCATCGGTGATTTCTAGCGCGGCAAGCTGGGCGTTTTCCAGCACGGTTGCCAGAAGGCTCTGTGCCGCCATGCCGGCGCGCATGTCCAGCCGCGCGCCTGCGGTGCTCTGGCTTTGCGCGATATCCTCCTGAAATAGCCGCCGCGCCTGATCGGCCTGCTTGCGCGACGTGAGATCGGTGAATAGCAACACGTAGCCGAGCACGCGTTCGGGGGCTGAGAACACCGGGTCTGCCCGCACCAGCAGCGCGCGATCAGGCCCCTGACCGGCACGCAACTGCACCTCGCCCCGCCATGCGCGATGGGTGGTGCGCAGGTCGGCGAGCCTGCGGCTGACGTCACGGGATTCGTAGAATAGCTCGGCCAGATCATCCAAATGCGCCAGCTGTGGGCGTTGCAGCGGCAACATTTGGTCGAAGGCCTGGTTGACCATCAACAACAGCCCGCTCTCATCGGCGATCAGCACCGGCTGGTCGGAATCAACCACCTGACGTGAAACCTCGCCGAGTTGGGCCTGGGCAATCAGCAGGCGGACGGCACGGAACTGCAACACCACATCCATCACTGTCTCACCAATCAGCCTTGCTGCGGTGATTTCCGATGCGGTCCAGGCCTGTGCGGTGCCTTGCACGCGCTGGTGCCATTGCGCGAAGGAGCGGCGGGGCGAGAGGTCGTCTGGCGTCGCACCCACGATGACCGCATCCGCCGGGTTGCCGCCCCAGGTGATGTTTTGCACCTGCTCCGGCCGGAACCAGAGCAGGTATTCGCCTGGTGTGTTGGACACGATGGTGGCGAGAAGACCGCTGGCGACATCTCCGATCGGCAGGAAGCGCGGGGCGTCTGTTCCCAGTGCGGTGGTCGAATAGACCTGGGCGCGGTGTGGATGACTGTCGAGCCAAGCGGCGATTTCACGCAGCCGCTGGGTTCCGGGCACGTCTCCCACGGTGAGACACTGGCCCTCGAACAGCAGTGCGGCACCAGAGGCTCCAAGCGGGGTGAGCAGCGAGGTGGAGCCGTCGAACAGGGAGGTCCGCCAATCACCGTCGCGGTTGATCGATTCGATGATGCGCTGCTCGATCCGGCGGACGGACAATTCGACCTGGCTTTGGATGAAGCCTTCGAGTGCGGTAATGCGGGTGGCAACGGCCTCGGCCAGCAATTCGCACACGGCGCGTGCTTCGAAATGCAGCGAGCGTGTTGAATAATGGTGGCAGGAAATGAGCCCCCAAAGCCGACCATCGACCATGAGCGACACCACAAGGGTGGCGGCCACGCCCATGTTCTTGAGATATTGCAAATGGATGGGCGAGGTGCTGCGCAGCACGCACAGCGACATGTCCAATTCGCTCTCCTCGCCATCGCCCGAGGGCGTCAGTCGCGGCAGGACAGGGACGGGGGTGTAGGCGACGTCGACCAATACCCGCACGCGGTTACGTTCGTAGAGCTTGCGGGCTATGTGCGGGATGTCGGTGGCCGGGTAGCGGTTGCCGAGCAGGGCTTCCAGATCTGGGCGTTTTTGCTCGGAGATGACCGCGCCGTGGCCTTCTTCGTCGAAACGATAGACCATGACGCGGTCATAGCCGGTGAGGTCGCGGAAGATCCACGCGGTCTCGTCACACAAGGCGGCGAGCGTATCGGCGGCGACGATGGATTTCAGCGAGGTTTGAATGGGACCCGTGAGGTCCAGCGGTGGACCGGAGCGTTCGATTTCGATGATCAGCAGGCCGGGGCGCGGGCGATGCATCATTGCATCCAGCAAACTGCCGTCTGAGGTTTTGCAACGGATTGCGAGCAAAACGCTGTCCAGTGGCTCACCAAGATGAGGGGCGATCGCGCTGGCCAGGGTGGGGGCGAGGCTTGCGAGCGTCATTCCGAGTGGTGACGCCGGCGGGAGTGGGATAAATCTGCCAAGGTTTGTGCTTGTCTGGACGACCAGCATGTCTGGCTCACTTAAGACGAGCAATGCGCCATGGGGCTGGACGGAACCTGCCAGATGGATCTGCTCACGCTCACAATTATCCAGTGTGGCGGTACCAAACCCAGGCGAGAGTGACATATGACGTAGCATCAACTCCGGGCCCGTATCGTATCCCGGAGCATGGCTGACATCATTAGTCTTCCTTATTTGCCGCCTGTGATTCCGTGTCCAGGCCGTAGCGATTAAGCTTCATGTAAAGGCTCTGTCTGCTCAGCCCGAGCAGTTCCGCTGTTGCCGTCCGGTTACCGCCGGCTTCATCGAGGGCTGCCTCGATGTAATATTTCTCAACGACGCTCACCGTTTCGCGGATGAGGGTGGGCAGCGACGATCTTCCAAGATGATCCGCCATCGCACCCAAAGCTGCAAGTAGCGTGTTGCCTTGCCCTGAAGTGGCGGTGCCAGGCGATGGCGCAAGGGCTGCGGGCGATGCCATCCGGCGAGAGACATCGCGGATCAGCAGGGCCACGAAATCCGGCGCGCCGTCTTTGTTGCCAGCCGCGGAAATTTCCACATCCACTTCGCCGGCGTGTTCGGCCTGCAGCGTGGTGGTGAACAGCCGCATGAAGCGGTGGCGCTGAATGGTGGAAAGCAGCACCGAAAGATCGGCACCAGGGCGCGACATCCAGCGGCCCAGTCGCTCGCCCAGCACGGAGGCCTCATGACCTGCCTGGATAAGATCGAGGAAGGCCGCATTGGTGCGCAGAATTGTGCCCTCGCGGTCGATCACGACCATGGCGTCCGGCAGGCGTTCCAGCAGGTCATCCATCGGGACCATGCTGCCGCGGGAGTGCGGTGCGAGGTTGCCCGACTGGTCGGCCAAAGGCGGGGTCAGCAGCGGGAAAAGCTGAAGCAGGAAGACGTGGCCAGGCTCGGAGTTGAGCATGGAGGCCCGCATTGTCCAGGCCTCCCGCGTGTCACCGAGATGGACGACGATGCCGGGCGCGCGACCCTGTTCCCGCACGCGGGCCAGCATGGTGCGGAACATGTCATGCTCGTTTGAGGGCAGTGCCGGCAGCATGTCCTGGCCCGGCGTCAAGCTGAGGGTGCGCAGAGCTGCGAGATTGGCCTCGACCACCTTCAGCCCGTCGGCGCGGACGAGCAGCACGGCTTCGTTGGAGGTGTCGAACAGCAGGCGGTAGCGGGTTTCAACCTCGCGCAGCTTCCAGTAATCTTGTTCTCGCGCCTGCTGGGCGGCGATAAGGCGGTTTTGCAGCTCCGCCACGGTCTGCTGGTTCTTGCCGATTGCGATCAGCCCGCCCTTTCCGCCGAGGCGGATGGTGGAATATTCCACCGGCAGCTCTAGGCCATTCGGGAAGCGCTGGGTGACCATGCGATAGGCGGAAACGCCGCTGTTGCGGGCGTCCTGCAGCATACGCTTGATTTTGTCGCCGCCGCCATCGACCACCGTATCAACCCAGGCGCGGCCAACCCAGTCCTCCAGCCCATCAGCTGGCAGGCCATCTGCAAGCGTGGCACCGCGGATGACGCCGTCGAGATCGAGCAGCAAAGTCACGTCGGGTTGCGAGGTCGTGACGCCGGACATGAGGATTCCAATACAGGAAGATTCGTCAGCGTGGCGCTGGCTGACACTTGCAGTGTAAACTCATCGGGACATAAAAGATACAAATGCTTGGGATACAGGCAATTTTTGCGGTCCCATCTGCGCCGCCTACAATAATATGAGGTCATTGATATAAAAAACGCCAACGAAGCAGTGTTCGTTGGCGCTTTTTGTCACTTAAATCAGACGCTTGATGCAAACCTTGTTGACATCAAGCGGCGCGGCGCAGCTCCAGCACGACCCAGATGGCGGACAGCGACTCGACGAGGTGTTCCAAATCCGCATCGCTGTGCATCGGTCCAGGCGTGAAGCGTAGGCGCTCCGTGCCGCGCGGCACGGTCGGGTAGTTGATCGGCTGCACATAGACGCCGTATTCGTCGAGCAGGATGTCGCTGAGTTGCTTGCAGCGGACGGGGTCGCCGACCATCACCGGGACGATGTGGCTGGGGTTGTTCAGATGCGGCAGGCCTGCTTTGTCGAGCATCCGGCGGAGCTTGGAGGCCTGTTCCTGCTGTTTCTGGCGCTCGGCGTTGCTTTGCTTGAGGTGACGGATGGCGGCGGCGGCCCCAGCGGCCACGGCGGGCGGGAGTGCGGTGGAGAAGATGAAGCCCGAGGAGAAGCTGCGCACGAAGTCGCACATGGCGGCCGAGCCTGCGATGTAGCCGCCGACGACGCCGAATGCCTTGGCCAGCGTGCCCTCGATCACGTCGATGCGGTGGGCGAGGCCCTCACGCTCCGAAATGCCGCCGCCGTGCTCGCCATACATGCCGACGGCGTGGACTTCATCGAGGTAGGTGAGTGCGTGGTATTTGTCGGCGAGGTCGCAGATTTCCTTCATCGGCGAAATGTCGCCGTCCATGGAATAGACGCTCTCAAACGCGATCAGCTTGGCGCGGCCGGGGGCGACGGCGGCAAGCTTTGCTTCGAGGTCGGCGAGGTCGTTGTGCTTCCAGACCACAGTCTCGGCGCGGCTGTGACGAATGCCCTCGATCATGGAGGCATGGTTCAGCGCGTCTGACAGGATGACGCAGTTGGGCAGGCGCGAGGCCAGGGTGGAGAGGGTGGCCCAGTTCGACATGTAGCCGGAGTTGAACAGCAGGGCTGCCTCCTTGCCGTGCAGTTCGGCCAGTTCCTGTTCCAGCAGAATATGGTGGTGGTTGGTGCCGGAGATGTTGCGGGTGCCGCCGGCCCCGGCACCGCATGCGTCCAGCGCCGCATGCATGGCATTCAGCACATCGGGGTGCTGGCCCATACCGAGATAGTCATTCGAGCACCAGACGGTGACTTCTGACTGGCCGCGCGGGCCGTGGCGGGTGGCTTTGGGGAAGTTACCACGCTTGCGCTCCAGATCGGCGAACACGCGGTAATTGCCCTCGCGCTTCAGGCCGTCGAGATGCTTGCCGAAGAACGCTTCGTAATCCATGGCCGCCTCCAGTGAAACGCTTGGTGAGAGTTTAGCAAAACCGTCCATCACGACACCGCCCGGAATGCGGCTTGGGCCGGGCGCACGGCAGAATTGCCGGGCTCGGGCACCACTTCGTCCACCGCGCGCTCGACGACCGGCTTGGCCACCTCACGTGCGCGCAGATACATGTTCCACAATGCCTCGAACGGCACCGGGATGACCAAAAACCAATGCTCGACCACGCCGAGCACCATCATCGCCGCCAAAAACGTGGACGACGTTGCCTCAAACGGCGTGGCCTGAGGATCGGCCGCGCGCTTGATCAGCAGAACCGAAAGCACGATGCCGACCGTGACGGACACGGGAAGCAGAGCGTTCATCGGACGCTGACGGAAGAAACTACCGAGATAGCGCAGATGGTCGGGCAGGAATTTTTCGCTGACATTGCGCACACCTGCGAATAGATTGAGCTTCGCGCTGATCCGCATACCCCACAAAATTGCATAGGTCCAAGTTGCGACCTGATTGGCACCGCCCCAGCTGAAGCCGATGATGGCGGCGGCCCCGGCCATGATCGCCAGCTCGTGGTAGATGACGACCTGCACGCCGTGGATGAAATGGGCGAAGCCGTGGCAGTCATGAGGGCAGGCGCGGCGGCGCGGGCCGGTGATGATGCCCATCAGAAAGCTCATTTCCTGCCAGCCCCAGACCGCCAGCGCGCACGCAAAGCCCACATAGGCGGCGTGCACGCTGGTGTCGTCGCTGATCTGGCCCAGTGTGTGGAAGGCATAGCCACACAGCAGGGAGGCAGCCAGCAGGCTGTAGGGGAACGTCCGCTGCGGAAGATGGTCGAGGAAGATGATCAACCCGGTGCTGAACCACCAGATGAACAAAGCAAACCCGACCGGCAGCAGGTAGAGGCTCATACGTGCGCTGCTCCTACCAAACCGGCTGCATGCGGACATTGGCCGGAAGCTCGTGCGTGTGAACCGGCAGGAGGTAAAGGCGCACGAAGGTGAGGCCGGCCACGGCGGTGTGGGCGAGTTGTTTGAGCTTGCCCATCACGCCGCCCTGCTTCTTGGCCGCCGAAATGGCTTCGGACGACGCCAGCATCTGCTTCAGCCCGCTGCGGAACTTCGGATTGTCGATGTCCAGCGTGAGCGGGAAGACCTGCTTGCTGATCTCGGACGTGATGCGGAAGACCTTGTAGTCATATTCTTCCGGATCAATGCCCATGGCGGCGTGGAAATCATGCCGGGCATGGTCGCGCACATACATGGTGGCGTAGACGGCGAGCACGAAGAAGCGGATCCAGAGCTTGTTCAAGCCGGTGAGATACTTCGGATTGGCGCGCATCAGCACCGCGAAGGCCTCGCCGTGGCGGAACTCGTCATTGCACCAGTTTTCAAACCAGTTGAAGATCGGGTGGATCATGAATTCCGGATGCTTTTCCAAGTGCCGGAAAATCGTGATGTAGCGCGCGTAGCCGATCTTCTCGGACAGGTAGGTCGCGTAGAAGATGAATTTCGGTTGGAAGTAGGTGTATTTTTTCGACTTGGTGAGGAAGCCGAGGTCAACGCCGACACCGAAATCCTTCAGCGTGTCGTTGATGAAACCAGCGTGGCGAGCCTCGTCGCGCGCCATGAAGGCGAATAGGTCGCGCACGTCGGGGTTTTTGATGCGCTTCTTGATCTCGGCATAGAGCACGCAACCGGAGAATTCGGCGGTGACGGAGCTTACGAGGAAATCGACGAAATCCTTGCGCAGCCCCGCCGGCATGTTCGCGTGGTCATCGTCGAACAATTCGTTGCGGATGAAGTGGCGGCGGTTCGGGTCGGCGCGCATTTCGCTGACCAACTCGTCCCATTGCGCGCGCATATCGCCGACTTGCATGCGATCCATGGCAGCGAAATCGGTGGTATAGAAACGCGGTGTCAGCAGAGTGTCCTGCTGGGCGAGCTTGGTGCTGTTGTTAATGTCTTGGCCGGGCGCGGTTTTTGCCGAGGCCTGAGCCGCAGTCATTTCCGAGATTTCGGCGACATCGTAATTCATGGTGTCAACACTCCCTGACGTCGATGCGGAACGAAGCCCGCTTCAATGTCATCTTTGGGTTGAAAGCCCACTTCGTAAAGCTCAGTCAGCTCGAAAATGCCGCAAAAACGTGTAAAGGCGCGTTGCAGCATGTTGGCGCGGCTGACCGTGGCGGCGCATTGCAGCGTCATGACCGTGCCCATCTCGAATTCGGTGGGAACGCCGTGCAGCAGCACCTCATCGCCCTCGCGGACCTCGAAATCATGCGGAATGGCGAAGACGTGGAAGCTTTCCTGGGTCTTTTCGATCTCGACATCGACGAGAGCCTGCTGCGTCTTGCGACCGAGCACGGTGTCAAGATTCATAGTGGATCGCCTTCAGTGGGAGCATTTTCACAAAAGCCTCGGCGTTGCTCGTGCCGAACGCGCCGATGGAGACGCTGCGATGCGTGGCTGGGTCTTCCAGGGTCAACTCACCATCGGAGAACGCAGTGAGGCGGAACGGCACTTCCGGCCCGAGGCTCTCGCGCACGCGCTGGCGGACGAGGCCGCGCATCAGGGCACGGACGAAATTGTTGCTCTGCGGATCAAGCTCCGCAATCACCTTGCCGTCCGTTGCGTTGGTAACTTCAACGCCGCCATCAGCGCGATCCGAAAAGAGGATGTCGCGCGAGGCGATGACGGTGCCGGCACCGGGAATGACAGGATCGGGCCGGGTGAAATGAGTGACGCTTGCGATGCTCGCCATGATTGTGACGAGTGCTGTTCCGACGAGAACGGGAAGGCTTAGGCGGATGGGGCGAAACGCGGACATGGGTGACGCTCCTTAGCTTCTGATGTTCAGGCGGCGGCGGTGATGCGGCCGGCCATCCGGACGGGGATGCGGGCTTCGGGCAGTGGCACGCTGCCGATCTCGGCCTGCATGGCCTGCCCCAGAATGCCGGCGACGGCGGCGGCATTGGGGAGCGCGCGCAGGATCGGGTTGGCGTGGGCGAATTTCCAGGCCTGCACATGCGGCCAGAGCAACAGATAGGCGATTTTGTCTTCCGGCAGCGGGGTCAGCAGAATGTCGCCGATACCGTCACTGTAAGGGCGCATGCCAGCGCTGGCGAGGCGGGCATAGGGAAGGTTGATGGTCTTTGGCACCGCAATGCCGGCGCGGATGACCACGCGCTTGCTGGTGATGGTGTAGACGGTGGTCCTCGAGATCCCATAGGCGAGCAGGCAGAGGATGCCGACGCAGAATGCGCCGAGGCCGGCAAGTTGCAGGAGCGAGCCGGCCTGATCAGCCAGCGCCTCGCCATCCGCCAGGGTGGAGGCGATGTCGTAGGCCAGCAGAACGCTGAAATAGATGGCGAGCTTACGAACATGGAACACGCGCGTGGCCATGACGCGCCAGTCTGGCTCGCCCTGCCACAGCATGTTCTCGCCGGCGGGCAGGCGCGCGGGTAGACCGCGCACCGGCTCCATAGCGTCGTAGTGGCTCTCCTCGGAGGGCTTCACAGCAGCGGCTCCTGACGGGCGGCGGTGGCGTAGAGCGTGCCGCCGGCGTAATAGGCGCAGATTTTGTCCTCTTCCAGACGAGTGATCTGCTCGGCATTGCGCAGGGTCGGGACATTGAAGAACTGCGTGGAGGTGATCGAGCGGATCTTCACCTGGCGGGCCTTGCCCTTGACGACTGACATGGCGAGCGGGGCGAGGACGATCTTGCCGCTGCCCGTAAGCTTGATCTCAAGGTAGCGGATGACGGTCTCAGAGCGGTCAACCCAGGTGTCGACAACTTGACCTGCGACCATGTCATCGCAGCCGATGACATCGAAGCCGACGGGGTTCGGGTCTTCCGGTGCCACGAAATAAGCGGGGTCCACACGCATCGGGACAATGCGAGGTTCGCCGGTTTCCCACATGATGTCGGCCACGTCCGTGCGGTTGGCCCAGGCGGCGGGACCGACGCCATCGACCAGCGGGTCACCGGTTGGGATCAGTGGAGCGCCGGGGAAGCCAGCGGAGGGCACGGCCTTCGGCTCGGCTTCCGGCTCCTCGAAGCGCGGGGCGAGGACGGTGGTGCCGTTCTTCAGCAGGAAGGTCTTGGGGGCGGGCAGCACAGCCGGCTCTTGCAGGCCGATGCGGCCGGGCTTGTCGGAGACCAGCGGGAAGCCTTCGCGCGTGCTCTCGCGCTGCAGGTAGACCACCAAGCCTGCGAAGAAGATCCAAAACGCCCACAGCGCTAACTGTGCAACGTCGAAATACGGGGTGAGTTGGGCTGCAGCGTGCATGGGAGTTACCTCGCGGGAGAAAGCGTGGGGGCAGAAGAAAGCGTGGTCGTGACGGCGGGGCGGCGGTAACGCACCAGCGGCCCGATTGCGACGAGAGTGATGAACAGCAGTAGGATTTCAACGTGGTAGACCACGCTGTAGCCGGTGGCCTGGTTGGTCAAAGCCTCGCCCAGACTGCCCTGCACGGCGTAGTAGGACACGATGTCGCGCAGGATTCCGCCGGTGGCGATGGCAAGACCAGCGGCGAGCGCTTCAGCCGCACCCCAGGCACCGAGTGCCAGGCCGGTCTGGCCCTCGCGGGCGAGGCCGATGGTGGCCATAAGCGTTCCGACCGAGAACAGAGCAGCACCAAAGCCGATCAGCGTGGTGCCGAGGCCGAACAAGGTGGCGGATTGGAAGGGCTCGGCGAAGATCACCGCGCTGAAAGCGATGATTCCAGCCAGCAGACCGAGGGCTGCGAGCGCATACGGTTCCATCTCACGCGACAGGGCGCGGGCGGCGACCGCGAAGCCTGCGAGGCCACCGACAGCGAGAAGAGCGGTGAGTGCGGTGGTGGAGCTGACCGAGAGGTGCAGGATCTGGCCGCCATATGGCTCCAGCAAGATGTCTTCCATGCTGAAGGCGGCGGTGCCGAGGGCGACCGTGAGCAGGCGGCGCGGGGCGTTGCCGCCGGCGGCGAAAGCGCGCCAGGACTCGGCGAAGGCGGGCTTTGGCTTGTCGTTGCGGGTGCGGTTGGGGTCGCGCGCTTCCTGCTTCCAGAGGGCGACGAAGTTCAGGATCATGGTCACCGCGGCGGTGCCCTGGATGA
Organism: uncultured Rhodospirillales bacterium; assembly: GCA_903823665.1. Classification (GTDB taxonomy): domain Bacteria; phylum Pseudomonadota; class Alphaproteobacteria; order Acetobacterales; family Acetobacteraceae; genus CAIQQQ01. The sequence continues at coordinate 19,033 of CAIJTR010000147.1, read as the reverse complement.
CCTGGATCAACAGGATTTCGCTGAAATGGGCGAGCAGCAGGCCGAAGATGACCGAGCTTACGATGATGCCAACCAGCAGCATGACGCACATCAGCACGACCACCTGGGTGTGTGCCTTCTTGGGAGCAAGGTCGGTGGCGAGGGCGAGACCAGCCGTCTGCACGGTGTGCAGGCCAATGCCCACCATCAGGAAGGCGAGGGCGGCACCAAGCTGGCCCACAATGGGCGGGCCCTGCGTGTCACCGGAGAGCAGGATCAGGGCAAACGGCATGATGGCGAGGCCGCCGAACTGCATCAGCGTGCCGAAGAGGATGTAGGGCACGCGCCGCCAGCCGAGGGCGGAGCGGTGATTGTCCGAGCGGTGGCCGATGACGGTGCGCATCGGTGCGAACACCAGCGGCAACGCCACCATGACGGCGACGAGCCAGGCGCTGAGGCCGAGCTCGACGATCATCACGCGGTTGAGCGTGCCAATCAGCAGCGCCACCGCCATACCGACGGTGACCTGGAACAGCGACAGGCGCAGCAGGCGGGCGAGCGGAAGCTCCTCCGACACCACATCGGCGAACGGCAGGAACTGGGTTCCCACGCGGCCCCATTGGCGGGCCAGCTTTGCGTTTACCGAGGAGATGGCGGCGGCGGGTTTCATCGACGCACAAGCTCCATTGCCTGGGATTTGTAGAAGCTGGTGGTCACGCGATGGGTGCGGCCATTGTCAAAATGCTGGGCAAGGGCCGCGCGTGACAGGCGTGCCCAGAGATCAGTCGGGCGGATTGGCTCGATCGCGGGCGAGCGGTCGCTCTTTGGGAACAGCTTACCTGCGATCCACAGCAACTGAAGCATTGGCGTTTGCGGGGCGACGGTGAAGATCACCGATGCGCGTGCGCGGGCGGCGAAACCATCGAGCACGCGGACCATGTCGGCACCAGCGTAGTGGATGATGCTGTCCATGGCAACGATGTGGTCGAACGCGCCGAGATCGGGGCTGAGCATGTCACCGCTCATGAAGGTGACGGAGCCACCGTTCAGATCGGACGGCGTGCGGGTGCGGGCGAGATCGACGAGGGTGGCGGAAAGGTCGATGGCGATCACTTCTGCGCCGCGCTTGGCCGCTTCGAATGCCAGCGCACCCGTGCCGCAACCGGCGTCAAGGACGCGCTTGCCGGTGAGGTCGGCGGGCAGGTAGCTGAGCAGCGTGTTGCGCATCTCATCGCGGCCACGGCGCACGGTGGCGCGCACGCCGCTGACGGGAGCGTCCGATGTCAGGCGCGCCCAGGCGCCGGCGGCGGTGCGGTCGAAATACGTCTCAAGCTCGCCGCGGCGCTTTTCGTAGGTGATGCTGGTCATCAGTCGTACCCCAGAAGGTCGAAGATATCGCGGTCACGCAGCGGGGCCGGGCTGCGATCCGGGGTGCCGGCCCAGAGGGTGGCGGCGAGCTTGAGGTAGCTGTTCTGCACGGCTTCCAGCTCGGGCGAATGTTCCATCTCGAACAGCGTGGATTTCTTCAGGCGAGAGCGACGGATGACGTCCAGATCTGGGAAGTGGGCCAGCAGGTCCATGCCGATGGCGGCGTTGAACTTGTCGATCTGGTCAGTCGCCGCCGAGCGGTTGGCGATGACGCCGCCGAGACGGACATCGTAGTTCTTCGCCTTCGCCTGGATGGCGGCGACGATGCGGTTCATGGCAAAGATGCTGTCGAAATCATTGGCGGTGACGATGACGGCGCGATCGGCGTGTTGCAGGGGTGCTGCGAAACCGCCGCAGACCACGTCACCGAGAACGTCAAAGATCACAACGTCGGTATCATCGAGCAGATGATGCTCTTTCAGCAACTTCACTGTCTGGCCCACGACGTAACCGCCGCAGCCTGTGCCGGCCGGGGGGCCACCGGCTTCGACGCACATGACGCCGTTGTAGCCGGTGAAAACGAAATCCTCGGGGCGAAGTTCCTCGGCGTGGAAATCAACCGTGGCGAGCACGTCGATGACCGTCGGGATCAGCGACTTGGTGAGCGTGAAGGTGCTGTCATGCTTCGGGTCGCAACCGATCTGGATGACGCGCTTGCCGAGTTTGCTGAAGGCGACGGAGAGGTTCGACGAGGTGGTGCTTTTGCCGATGCCGCCCTTGCCGTACACGGCGAACACCTTGGCGGTGCCGATTTTGATCGATTGCTCCATGCGGACCTGCACGGATCCCTCGCCATCACCGCGTCCTTTAACCGGTGGTCGTGCGATTACATTCATGCTGCGGCTCCCATGGTGACGCCTTCGAGACGATCTTCTAGTTCTTCGCCAGCCTTGCGCAGCATGTTGAGCATGTCTGCACTCGGCTGCCAGTAGTTGCGCTCATGCGCTTCGATCAGACGGTTGGCGATTTTGCTGGAGGCGGCCGGATTGAGGCGGGCCAGCCGCTCACGCATCGTCTCGTCGAGCATGTAAGTTTCAGTGAGCTTTTCGTAGACCCAAGGGGCAACCTGACCGGTCGTGGCGGACCAACCGAGCGTGTTGGTGACCTGGGCTTCGATTTCGCGCACGCCTTCAAAGCCGTGCTTCAGAAGGGCGTCATACCATTTCGGGTTGAGCGCGCGGGTGCGGGTTTCGAGCGAGACCTGCTCCTGCAAGCTGCGCACGGCACCATCGCCGCGGGTTTGATCGCCGATGTAGACCGCGGCTGCCTGACCGCCGCGTGCCTTGCGCACCGCGCGAGTGATGCCGCCGAGCGTGTCGAAGTATTGATCGACGGTGGTGACGCCGAGTTCGATACTGTCGAGGTTTTGGTAGGTGATATCAACCTTCGAGAGGGCGTCAGCGAATACGGCGGTTTTGAGCTGTGGCTTGCCGTTGACACCGTACGCAAAGCCCTTGCGCTTGACGAAGGCATCGCCCAGCTCGTCCTCGTCGTTCCATGCACCGGAATTGACGAGGGCGTTGACGTTGGAGCCGTAGGCGCTGTCGGCGTTGCCGAACACGCGCAGCGAGGCTTCCTCGATGCCGCAGCCGGTTTGCGCCATGAAGGCCATGGCGTGCTTGCGGATGAAGTTCTGCTCGTCTGGCTCGTCAGCCTGTGCGGCGAGAAGCGCTGCTTCGGCCAGCATGCTTGTCTGCATCGGCAACAGATCGCGGAAGATGCCGGAGAGAGTGATCACCACGTCGATCCGAGGGCGGCTGAGTGTTTCCAGCGGGATGAGTTGCGCGCCGCAGAGGCGACCGTAGCCGTCGATGCGTGGCTCGGCACCCATCAGCCAAAGTGCCTGACCGATTGGGCCACCTTCGGATTTCAGATTGTCTGAACCCCAGAGCACCATGGCGACCGTTTCTGGCAGCGCCGTTGCGTCCTGTGCGTGGCGGGCGAGAAGGCGGTCGGCCTGACGTGCGCCGTCTTTCACCGCGAAGGGTGTGGGCAGGCGGAATGGGTCGAAGCCGTGCAGGTTGCGGCCGGTGGGCAGAATGTCGGTTTTGCGCAGCAGATCGCCGCCCGGTGCCGGACGGGTGAAGCCACCATCGAGCGCGTGCAGCAATGCGGGTGTCTCGTTGTCCAGCGCCATCAGCGCGTCGAGACGGGCGAACTCGGTGGCGTCGGTGATGCCGGCGGCGGTGAGCATTTCAAGCCGTGCATCGGGGCCTGGGGGAACGCCCACGACGTGCAGGCCGTCCGGGATGAGGGCGTATTCGAGTTCGAGCAGTTGTGGGCCGAGTTTATCGATCACGGCGACCGCGCGTTCACCCCAAAGTGGCTCGGCTTCGGCGAGTTCAACGCTGGCGGCCTGCGCCTGGATCAGTTCGGCGAGGGAGCTGCGCATGGCGTCGTCCACCTCTGGCTCCATCGAGCGCCAGCGATCCATTGAGGATTTGAGGTCGAGAAGGCCCTTGTAGAGCCCGGCCTTGGTGACCGGCGGGGTGAGGTAGGAGACGAGCGTGGCCCCGGCGCGGCGCTTCGCCAGCATGCCTTCGGATGGATTGTTTGAAGCGTAGAGATAGAAGTTTGGCAAATGGCCGATGAGACGATCTGGCCAGCAGGTGGCGGACATGCCGGTTTGTTTGCCGGGCATGAATTCCAGCGCCCCGTGGGTGCCGAAGTGGAGGACGGCGTCGGCTTTGAAGTCGTCTTCGATGAAGCGGTAGAACGCCGCGAAGGCGTGGGTGGGGGCGAAGCTGCCTTCGAACAGCAGGCGCATCGGGTCGCCTTCGTAGCCAAAGCCGGGCTGCACGCCGATCATGACGTTGCCGAACATGCCGCCGAGGATGTGGATGCTTTCGCCGTCCGCGTTCTGGCGGCCCGGTGCCGAGCCCCAGACCTTTTCGATCTCGCCGAGCCATTTCTGCTTTGACACGTGGGTGTCGGTCGGCACGCGCACGGCGACGTTGGCCAGCGCTCCGTATTGGGCGGCATTGCCGTGCAGAATGCCGTCGCGCAGCGCATCAACCGACTCCGGCACGGTGACGGTGTAGCCGCCGTCGCGCATGGCGATCAGCATGCGGTGCAGCGATTCGAACACCGAGAGGTAGGCGGCGGTGCCGGTGTTGCCGGCGTTCGGCGGGAAGTTGAAGATCACCAAAGCGACTTTGCGCTCGGCGCGGGTGCTGCGGCGCAGGGCCACGAGCTTTGCCACGCGGTCGGCGAGTTTGTTGGCGCGCTCGGGGTGTGAGGCCATGTTGCGGGCGCAGTTTTTGCCGTCACAGCCTTCGCAGCGCTGTTCGGTTTCCGACACACCGCAGCGGCCGCCGAAAGTCATCGGCATGATGGCACCGTCGAGTTCCGGAATGGCGACCATCATGGTGGCTTCAACAGGCATCAGGCCGCGCGGATCATCGGTCCAGCTTTTCAGCGTTTGGAATTCGACGGGGTGAGCACCGATATAGGGAACGTCGAGCCCTGCCAGAACTTCCTCGGCGGCTTCGGCATCGTTGTAGGCGGGGCCACCCACGAGGGAGAAGCCGGTGAGGGAGATGACGGCATCGACGGTGGAGACACCTTCGGAGGTGAAATACGTGGCGATGGCGTCGCGCTGGTCGAGGCCGCTTGCGAATGCGGGGACAACGTTGAGGCCGCGCGATTCGAGGGCGTTGATAACGCCATCATAATGCCGGGCATTGGCGGACAGGATGTAGTTGCGCAGGACGAGAACGCCCACGGTGCCCTTTGTGCCGGATTGCGGAAGCTTGCCCCGCTCCTCGGTGATGCGGCCGGGGATGCGGGGGTGATAGAGGCCCATATCCGGATATTCGATGGGCGGGGCCGCTTTGATGCGGGCGGCGGCAACCTGGCGGGCACCCGTGCTGTATTTGGCGACGAGCAGACGCACGAGGTTGGCGAAGTTTTCTTCTGAACCGCCGAGCCAGTATTGCAGGGTGAGGAAATATGAGCGGGCGTCCTGAGCCGTGCCGGGGATGAAGCGCAGCAGCTTGGGGAGCTGCTTGACCATCTTCATTTGCGACTTGCCGGAGTTCTTGGTGCCGGTCTTGGGCTTCAGCTTCTTGAGCATGCCGGCGATGCCGGTGGGCTCCTTGTCCATGTCGAAGCGGCCGAGGCGGGTGAGCTTGGTGATCTCGGCACCGGACATCATGCCGACCATGGCATCGCAGCTTTCGCGGCGGGCGAGCAAAGCGGGCCTTACGGCGCGGATGTGGTCGTCGAGGAACAGCATGGCGGCGAGCACGATGTCACCGCGGGCGATGTCGGCATTGCAGTGTTCCAGCGCCTCAGGATCGGTACCCCATTCATCGGCTGCGTGAACGACCAACTCCAAACCCGGCAGTTCCTGGCGCAGCACTTCCTGCGCGCGCGAGGCCGAACCAGCCAAGGCGCTGTCCATCGTCACAATTACGAACCGGATGGGAGTGGCGTTCATGTCAGCGGCTGAAATGGGCTTTGGCATCATACAGGGTCTCCACAGAGATGACCGCAATGCCTTTTTCGGCGGCATATCGTTCAGTGTTGCGGCGGGCCTTGCCGCGCACGAAGAAGGGGATTTTGCCGAGTTCCTTTTCGCCGTCTGCACTCCAGACCGGCTGACCTTTTGCGGTGATGGACTCGGCCGGGCGGTCCATCACGAGGGTGTCGGCTGCCGGAGTTGGGGCTGCGGCGGCAAGGGCGGGTGCTGCCACGGGGGCTTCCATGCGCGCGGGGCTGGTGCCGAGATGCGAGGGGGCGGCGTTGAATTCGAAATCCTCGCGGAACATGCCGAGGAGATGTTCTTCCAGGCCCATCATCAGCGGATGCACCCAGGTGTCGAAGATCACGTTGGCACCCTCGAAGCCCATTTGCGGGGCGTAGCGGGCGGGGAAGTCCTGCACGTGCATGGGGGCGGAGATCATGGCACACGGCACGCCAAGTCGCTTGGCGATGTGACGCTCCATTTGGCTGCCGAGCACGAGTTCGACATGCAGCGATGCGACTTGGTCTTCGACATCGAGATAGTCGTCGGTGATAAGCGCTTCGACGCCGTAGAGCTTGGCTGCCTCACGGACTTCGCGGGCGAATTCGCGGGAGTAGGTGCCCATGCCGACGACGGTGAAGCCGAGTTCGGTTTGGGCGATGCGGGCGGCGGCGATGACGTGGGTGGCGTCCCCGAACACATAGACGCGCTTGCCGGTGAGGTAGTTGCTGTCCACCGAGCGGGCGTACCAGGGCATGTGGGCGTTGGCTTCGTCGAGCACGGCGGTGGCGTCGATCCCCGCCAGTTCTGCGACTTCGGCGATGAAGTCCCGTGTGGCACCCATGCCGATGGGGACAATGCGCGTGGATTTCTGGCCGAAGGTTTTCGCCAGATATGTGGCGGCGGTGCCGGCGACTTCCGGGTAGAGCACGACGTTGAAGTCGGCATCAGCCAAGCGGGCGAGGTCGTCGGGGGTGGCACCCATAGGGGCGGTGACGTTGATGTCGATGCCCATGCGGTTAAGGAGGCTCGTGATCTCGCGCAAATCGTCGCGGTGGCGGAAGCCCAGGGCGGTGGGGCCTAAGATGTTGCAGCGGGGACGTGCCGAGGGCGTGCGCTCGACGGGTTGGGCCAGCGTGCGGACGAGGCGGTAGAAGGTTTCGGCAGCGCCCCAGTTTTCTTTTTTCTGGTAGGCCGGAAGTTCAACGGCGATGACCGGCACTGGCAGGTTCAGGGCGCGAGCGAGGCCGCCGGGATCGTCCTGAATCAGTTCCGCCGTGCAGGAGGCACCGACGAGCATCGCTTGCGGCTTGAAGCGGTCATAGGCGGTGCGCACCGAGTCTTTGAACAGATCGGCTGTGTCACCACCGAGGTCGCGCGCCTGGAAGGTGGTGTAGGTGACGGGCGGGCGGGCGGAGCGGCGCTCTATCATGGTGAAGAGCAGATCGGCGTAAGTGTCACCCTGCGGCGCGTGCAGAACGTAGTGCAGGCCCTGCATGCCGGTGGCGACTCGCATGGCCCCCACGTGAGGTGGGCCTTCATAGGTCCAGAGGGTGAGTTGCATGGTTTATACTCGCAACTTGGCGCGGCGGACGAGCGGGCGGGCGAAGAGTTCGGCGAGGTCGGCTGCCTGGTCGAAGCCCTGAATGGGCGTGAACAGCAGCTCGATCGACCATTTGGTGGCGAGGCCCTCGGCCTCCAGCGGGTTGGCGAGACCGAGGCCGCAAACGGTGAGGTCTGGCTTGGCATCGCGGCAGCGGTCGAGCTGACGTTCGACGTCCTGGCCTTCGCTGAGCATGGTGCCGGCGGGCAGCATGTCGAGTTCGCTGGCGAGGTGCTGGCGGTGGAGGTAGGGCGTGCCGATCTCGATCAGTTTCATGTCCAGCTCGCGGGCGAGGAAGCGGGCGAGCGGGATCTCCAGCTGCGAGTCGGGGAACATGAAGATGGATTTGCCGGCCATTTGCTCGCGCACCTTCGCCACGGCTTCCGAACCACGGCGGGCGGGGGCGGCGATGGCGGAGTCGAACGTTGATTGCGGCACGGCGAACGCCTTGGCGGCGGCTTGCAGCCAGAGTGTGGTGCCCTCGATGCCGAGCGGGAAGGGCGCGGCGAGACGGGTGACGCCGCGTTCTTCCAGCATCCGCCCGGTCTCAGCCAGGAACGGCTGGGCGAGCAGCATTTTGGTGTTTGGGCTGATGGCGGGCAGATCGCCGGAACGGCGGGGCGGCAGGAAGCTGACGCGCTCGATGCCCATGGCGCTGAACAGGCGGCGCATCTGGTCTTCGACGACATCGGCCAGGGCACCGACGACGAGGAGATCGGCCGGGGCGTCGTCGGCGGCGACGGGAAGTTCCGGCACCAGCGAGGCGAGGCAGGCGTCTTCACCCTGGGTGAAGGTGGTCTCGATTCCGCTGCCGGAATAGTTCAGCACGCGAACGGCAGGGGACATCTGGCGCGACAGGCGCTGGGCGGCGCGGGAGAGGTCGAGCTTGATCACCTCGGACGGGCAGGAGCCGACAAGGAAGAGCAGCTTGATTTCGGGGCGGCGCTGCAGGAGACGGGTGACGACCCGGTCGAGCTCATCGTTGCAATCGGCCAGACCTGCCAGATCGCGCTCATCGATGATGGCGGTGGCGAAGCGGGGTTCGGCGAAGATCATGACGCCGGCGGCGGACTGGATCAGGTGGGCGCAGGTGCGGCTGCCTACGACGAGGAAGAACGCGTCCTGAATTTTGCGATGCAGCCAGATGATGCCGGTGAGGCCGCAGAACACCTCGCGCTGGCCGCGCTCCTTAAGGACCGGCGCGTCACCGCATCCGGATGCCGCCTGGGGTGCGATCGCGGCAATGCCGTCCATGTCAGGCAGCGCCCATCGCGTTGGAGCGTCCGCTGTGGGCGGCCTCATATTCGGATTGCTTGCGGGCGGCGCGCAGCTTGATGACGAACTGGGCGGCGTTGACGACGTAGGTGGCGTAGGCGGCGAGTGCCAGCGTCATCAGTTCGCCTGGCGGAAGGGCACCGGTGTAAAGCGCGTAGAGATAGGCGGTGTGCAGGGCGAGGACGAGCATGCTGACCATGTCTTCCCAGTAGAACGCAGGGGCGAACAGGTAACGGCCGAACACCTCACGCTCCCAGATCGCGCCGGTGATCATGATTGTGTAGAGCACCAGGGTTTTCACCACGACCGAGAACTCGGCCATCGACTGCCCGTTCCCGGTTGCCATGAAGTGGCCGACCATGCCGAGGCTGATCAGGAAAACCAGGAATTGGATGGGGGCCAAAATGCCCTGCACGAGCGTCCAGATCGTGGCGTCACGGCGGATTTTTTCCTCGGGCGTGTAAAGCGGTTTTGTCGTCGCCATTGCCTGACGGGCGGATTTTTGCCGGCCTGATGAGGTGCCCCAGGGGCAGCAATCGATCGCGTTGATCAACGGGCCGAAGACGTTCGCTGTAAACATGGCTTGACATCGCCCCCGTGGAAGAATCCGCTGTTCACTGCAATGGTTTTTTGTCGGTCTGACTTAGCCACTGCATTGAAAACATTGAGTCTGGCGAAATTGGCTCGGCTTGGCGCGTTGTGTTGGTCGGTGCCGCATTCGTTGGATTGGAGGCTAGATGGGTTTACGCAAACCTGTCAACTACGCTGAACGTAAATCTAGCTTGACACATGCGGTCCAAAGAGAATTATTTAAAAGGGAGGACGGCCAATGGCGACGAAAGGGCCCGAGATGGATCTGGCGGATTGGCAGAGCACCGAGGCGGGCCCAGATTTTGGGGGGCATGCATTTCGGATGCTAGGCGCGAGGGCTGGGCTGAGTGATGACGTGCTGTTTTCGCATGCGCGGGAATCACATGTCGCTCTACTGACGAAGGCCATCGAGAACGAGGTGATCCCTCGCCTGCTGCGTGCGCGGCGCGAGGCCCACACGCGCGAGCAGGAAAAGGCGTTGCGCCCGTGGCAGCCGGAAGAAGGCGACGTGGAGCGCTTCGTCACCCTGCTGATCAATCGTGATGACACTCTGGCCCAGACATATTTGAAAACGCTGACCGAGCAGGGTGTGCGGCTCGACTCGCTCTACACTGGCCTGCTCAGCGCTGCGGCGCGGATGCTTGGTGCCATGTGGGAGGACGACAGCGTTGACTTCACGCTGGTGACGACCGGCGTGTGGCGCATGCAGAAGATGCTGCGCGAGCTCAGCCCTACATTCGCTGGCACCGAGGCCCCAACCGGGCCTCGTATTTTGCTGGTGCCGGCCATTGGCGGGCAGCATTCGTTCGGGCTTGCCATGGTATCGGAGTATTTCCGCCGGGCGGGCTGGGATGTGTCCAGCGAGGTGGCGCGTTCGAATGACGAAATGGCGGGCCTGGTGCGGAGCAGCTGGTTTGACGTGATTGGATTTTCTGTCGGGGCGTCGGATCTGCTGCCTCAGCTGGCCCAGACCATTCGCACGGCACGCAAGGCTTCGCGCAATTTGCGGCTGGGTGTGATGGTGGGTGGCCCTGTGTTCGCGGTCCACCCTGACTTGGTCACCAAGGTTGGCGCAGACGCCACGGCTGCTGATGCGGCGGGGGCCACGATCGCCGCCGAAGCGTTGGTGGCTTCGTTGGCGACCAGCGCATGATACGTGTATCCTGGGGAGACGTCTCGTGAATTGGCGGATCGCCTCCTTGGTCAACGCGTTTAAATCGCCGCGCGACACGCTCGGCCCGCTCGACCCTGATGCGGCGGCGACGCTTATCACGGCTGCGTCCGATATCGCCTTGATCGTCGATGACGAAGGCATCATCCGTGATCTCGCCTTCAACTCTGAGCGCCTGGCGCTGGATTTGGGTGTGACGGAAGACTGGGTGGGCCGTGCCTGGGTTGATGTTGTCAGCGTTGATAGCCGCGGCAAGGTGGAGGCGCTGCTGCGCCCGACCGGCAGTGGTGGCCCGCCGCGCTGGCGTCATGTCAACCATCTGGGGGACCGCGGCGGCTCCGTCCCGGTGCTGTATTCGACGGTGCAACTGGCGGAAAAAGGCTCGGTTGTGGCGTTTGGTCGCGACCTTACGGATATTTCCGAGTTGCAGCAGCGGCTGGTGGATGCGCAGCAATCCATGGAGCGGGATTACTCCCGCCTGCGGCACGTTGAGACTCGATACCGGCTTTTGTTCGAGATGTCGTCGGAGGCGGTGATCATTATCGATGCCGGCACGATGAAGCTGGTGGAGGCCAACCCGGCGGCGCGTGAGATGTTTGGCGAGCATTGGAAGCGCGTGCTGGGCCGCAGCTTCACCGATGCATTCGCAGCCGAGAGCCAGGATGCGATGCAGACCATGCTGGCGGCCGTGCGCGCGACCGGACGCGCCGAGGATGTGCGGGTGACGCTGGGCGAGAGTATGCGCGACGTTTCAGCATCCGGCTCGATGTTTCGCCAGGAAGGCGCTTCGTTGTTCCTGATCCGGCTATCGGCGGTGGCGCTGGATCGCCCGGTGGTGATGCCGGAAGCGAAGATGAAGCTGTTGAAGCTGATCGAGAACGCGCCGGACGGGTTTGTGGTGGTGGGGCCGGATGAGCGCATCATCGCGGCCAACGCAGCCTTTTGCGAGATGGTGCAGCTGAACTCCGAGGAGCAGGCGCGCGATCAGCCGCTGGACCGTTGGCTGGGGCGGCCGGGCGTGGATTTGGATGTTCTGTTGGCCAATCTGCGTCAACGTGGTGCGGTGCGGTTGTTCGCAACCGTGCTGCGCGGTGAGTTTGGTGAAACGGTGGATGTGGAGATTTCCGCCGTCTCGATGGTCAATGGAGGGCAGCCATGTTTCGGTTTTGCCATTCGCAATGTGGGCCGCAGGCCGCAGGCGGGCACGGCCACGCAGTTGCCGCGTGAGTTGCCGCGCACGGTGGAGCAGTTGACCGAGCTTGTCGGTCGTATTGCGCTGAAGGATTTGGTGCGCGAGGCCACTGATGTGATCGAGAAGCTTTGCATTGAGGCGGCGCTGGAGCTGACCGGTGACAATCGTGCGTCGGCGGCTGAAATGCTCGGGCTGAGTCGGCAGAGCCTTTATGTGAAGCTTCGCCGTTATGGGCTGGGCGATTTGGCTGAAGAGCAGCCGGTATGAGCGCTGCTGTGGAAACGGCGTTGCCGATGGCGCTTTCGCGCCCGCAGCCAAAGGCGGTGCTGGAGCTGCTGAAGCCGATCACGTGGTTCGCACCGATGTGGGCCTTCATGTGCGGTCTGGTGTCGTCGCATGAGAGTGCGGCGCATTGGTGGCAGATTGGGCTTGGCGTTTTGCTGTGTGGGCCGCTGGTGTGCGGCAGCAGCCAGGCGGTGAATGATTGGTATGATCGCCATGTCGATGCGATCAACGAGCCGAACCGGCCGATTCCGTCTGGCCGGATTCCCGGTGACTGGGGCTTTCGGATTGCGGTCGCCTGGACGGTGCTGTCGCTGGCGATTGCGGCGTTGCTCGGCACGTGGGTGTTTGTGCCGGCGGTGCTGGGGATGATTTTGGCCTGGGCGTATTCGATGCCGCCGCTGCGGTTGAAGCGCAATGGGTGGCTCGGCTGTGCTGCCGTGGGCGCTTGCTATGAGGGGCTGCCATGGGTGACCGGGGCGGCACTAATGTCTGCCGCCATGCCGGACCCGAAAGTGTTTGTGGCAGCGCTGCTCTATAGCATTGGCGCGCACGGCATTATGACGCTGAACGATTTCAAGTCTATCGAGGGCGACCGGCAGATGGGCATCGACTCGCTGCCGGCAGTGTTTGGGGCGGATATTGCGGCCGAGATTGCGTGTTTGCTGATGGCGGGCGCGCAGATGGTGATTATCTCGCTGCTGCTGCTTTGGCATCACCCGTACTATGCGGCGGGGGTGACGTTGGTGCTGGTGGCGCAACTGGTGCTGATGCGCAAGTTGCTGGCACAGCCTCGGGAAAAGGCTCCTTGGTATAACGCCACGGGCACCACGCTTTATGTGCTCGGCATGTTGATCACGGCGTTTGCGTTGCAGGCCGGGCCGTGAGCGGCGCTCGCGATCTTGGCTGGTTGGGCATTGTCCGTCTCGGACTGGTGCAGGCGAGCTTGGGTGCCATTGTGGTGATGACGACCTCGGTGATGAATCGGGTGATGGTGGTGGAACTCGCGTTGCCCGCGATGCTGCCGGGGGCGCTGGTGGCATGGCATTATATTGTGCAGGTGCTGCGGCCTCGGCTTGGTCATGGCTCCGATGTGGGCGGACGGCGGACGCCTTGGATCATTGGCGGCATTGTGGTGATGGCGTGTGGTGGCGTGGGTGTGGCGTTTGCCATCACGTTGATGGCGCAAGCGTTTTGGCTTGGGCTGGCGATTGCATTGGTGGGCTTTACGGCGATTGGCGTGGGTGCTGGGGCTGCGGGGACGTCGCTGCTGGTGTTGCTTGCCAAGCGCGTGACGCCGGTGCGCAGGCCCGCGGCGGCCACGATTGTGTGGTTGATGATGTTCGCCGGATTTGTGGTGACGGCGATTACCACGAGCACGCTGATCAATCCTTATACCCCGGCGCGGTTGCTCGAAGTGACATCTGGCGTGGCGTGCTTCGTGGTGCTGCTGAGTATTGCCGCGGTTTGGAACATGGAAGGCGAGGCCAGCGAAGTTGCTGTGGCTCCGGCTCACGTTCCTTTCCTGGTGGCGCTGCGTGAAGTGTGGTCGGAACCGCAGGCTCGGTTGTTCGCACAGTTCGTGTTCGTGTCGATGCTGGCTTACTCCGCGCAGGAATTGATCCTCGATCCGTTCGCGGGACGGGTGTTTGAGTATTCGCCTTCTGCCTCGACGAAGCTGTCTGGCATTCAGCATGGTGGCGCGCTGGTGGGCATGATTATTGTGGCTGTTGCCAGTCAGGTGATGAAGAATTCGCGATTTGCCTCGATGCGCAGCTGGACGATGGGCGGGTGTGCGGCCTCGGCGGTGGCGGCTTTGATGCTGGTGGTGGCCGCACAGGTGGGGGCGGGCTGGCCGCTGGTGCCGACGGTGTTTTTCCTCGGCGTGGCCAATGGCAGTTTCGCCGTCGCTGCCATCGGCTCGATGATGCAGATGGTGAGCCAGGGTGCCGGTTCGCGCGAGGGTGTGCGGATGGGCATGTGGGGTGCGGCGCAGGCGGTGGCGTTCGGATTGGGCGGATTGTTCGCCACCGGCACCAGCGATCTGGCGCAGGCGCTGCTGCCTTCCGCGTCCTCGGCGTACGGCGTTGTGTTCATTGCGGAGGCGGGATTGTTCGTGGCCGCAGCACTGCTGGCCGCGCGGGTGTTCCCTGTTGCACGAAGCAAGACTACCAAAGCCGGGCGAGCCAATTCGCCCATCATCGCAATCCCGAGCAGAGGATAACGAAAATGAGCGGCATGGATGTGTTTGACGTGGTTGTTGTGGGCGGTGGTCCCGCTGGTGCCACGGCTGCGAATGAATTGGCGCGGCGCGGGCAGAAGGTGCTGTTGCTGGATCGTGACGGTCGTATCAAGCCGTGCGGCGGGGCCATTCCTCCACGTGCCATCAAGGACTATGCCATTCCGGACTCGCAGATTGTGGCGAAGGCGACATCGGCCCGCATGATCGCGCCGTCTGACCGGACGGTGGATATGCCGGTGGGCAATGGCTATGTCGGCATGGTGGACCGCGAGCATTTCGACGAGTGGCTGCGCGAGCGTGCGCATCAGTCGGGGGCCGAGCGTCGCACCGGCACGTTTGATCGCATCACGCGCGATGCGAGTGGCACCACGGTGCATTACTATGCGGGCGAGGAGCGCGACAAATCCGAGCCCCTGTCGGTTCGCACCCGCGTGGTGATCGGTGCTGACGGCGCACGTTCGTCGGTGGCGCGGCAGGAGATCAAGGGTGCTGAGAAGATGAAGTTCGTGTTTGCGTATCACGAGATCATCAAGGCCCCGAAGGCGTCAGAGGGCTACGACCCGAACCGCTGCGATGTGTATTACCAGGGCAAGATGTCACCGGATTTCTATAGCTGGATCTTCCCGCATGGTGACACGATGAGCGTCGGCACGGGAACAATGCAGAAGGGCTTCTCGCTGCGCGGTGCGGTGGGCGATCTGCGTCGTGCGACGGGGCTGGAGGGTGCCGAGACGATCCGCCGCGAGGGGGCACCCATTCCATTGAAGCCGCTGAAGCGGTGGGACAATGGGCGCGATGTGGTGCTGGCTGGCGATGCCTCGGGCGTTGTGGCTCCTGCTTCCGGTGAGGGCATTTACTACGCCATGCTGGGCGGAGAACTGGCGGCGCAGGCGGCGTTTGAGATGATCACCACGGGTGATGCGGCGGCGCTGAAATTGGCGCGCAAGCGGTTCATGAAGGACCATGGCCGCGTGTTCCTGATCCTCGGGATTATGCAGTATTTCTGGTATTCCTCCGACAAGCGCCGCGAGAAGTTCGTGAAGCTGTGCATGGACAAGGACATCCAGCGCCTGACCTGGGAGAGCTACATGCACAAGAAGCTCGTGAAGCAGGACCATTTTGCGCACGTGAAGATCTTCTTGAAGGACACTGCGCAGTTGCTCGGCCTGGCCCGCGCATAAACACGCCCATCATAAGAAACGCTGACCCGGGAACCTGAAATGGCCGATACCATCCACACTTTGCCAAACCGCCGCGCCGATGTGCTGGCGGCTCAGCCGTTCTATGGTGACCCGGAGGCGGCGAAGCGGGCGGCTCAGCCTCGGGTGAAGGCCCATCGCCGTGAACTGCCGTTGAAGGTGGGCACGCGCGCCTCGCCATTGGCGCTGTGGCAGACGCGGGATTTCCTGTCGCTGCTGACCAAGCTGTGCCCGGTGTTGAAGGGCATGGATGTGTTTCAGGAGCACGTGATCCAGACCACCGGCGACGCGGTGCAGGATCGCAGGCTCGCCGAGATTGGCGGCAAGGGGTTGTTCGCCAAGGAAATCCATGAGGCGCTGTTGGATGGGCGGGTGGATTTTGCTGTTCATAGCCTGAAGGATCTGGAGACGAACCTGCCAGATGGCATCACGCTCGCCTGCACGCTGAAGCGTGAGGATGCGCGTGACGTGCTGGTGCTGCCGGATGAGGCACCGGAGTATGATCCGGCTGATCCTTATTCGGTTTTGCAGGAATGTGCGTTGATTGGGACGTCGTCGGTCCGGCGGCAGGCGCAGTTGCTGCATGCTAGGCCTGATCTGCGGATTCAGCTTATTCGCGGCAGTGTGCAGTCGCGCTTGGGCAAGGTGCGGGCTGGGCAGTATGACGCGAGCTTGTTGGCGCTGGCGGGGCTGCGCAGGCTTGATCTGGAGCATGAGGCGTCGGTGATCATTGACCCCGATATCATGGTGCCGTCGGCTGCACAGGGCATTGTGGGCGTGACAGTGCGCACGGACGATTATGAGCTGCGCGAGATGCTGCGCGCGATTGAGGATGCCGATGCGCGGGCGGTGGCGACGGCCGAGCGGGCGCTGCTTGCGGTGCTCGATGGTTCCTGTGCCACGCCAATTGGCGGGCATGCGCGGTTTCAGCCAGATGGCAGCCTGATTTTGACCGGGCTGGTGGCGCGGGCGGATGGCTCGTTCCTGTGCAAGCGGACGCTGAGTGGGCTGCCGGCGGATGCGGAGCGTCTGGGCCGGACGATGGGTGCGATCTTGCGCGCGGATAGCCCGAGCGACGTGTTTTTGTAGGCGATTAAAGCATCGTCATTGCGAGGCGGGCTTGCGCCATGGCAATCCAGAGCAGCGCGTCGTTGCTCTGGATTGCCACGCCCCCAAGCGGGGGCTCGCAATGACGGTTTTTGGTTACACCAGCTTCGCGCGGACGGTGCCGACGCCGGCGACTGTGCCTTCCAGCACGTCGCCGCGGACGCAGGCGGCGACACCTTCGGGGGTGCCGGTGAAGATGAGGTCGCCGGCTTCGAGGCGGACCAGCTTGGAGAGATAGGCGATCGTCTCGGGGATCGACCAGATCAGGAAGCTGAGATCGCTGGACTGGCGGATTTTCCCGTTGACCTTGAGCTCGATCAGGCCCTTTGACGAATCAGCCACGGTGCTGGCGGGGACCATGAGGCCGATGGGGGCGGAGTGGTCGAAGCCTTTGGCCATGTCCCACGGGCGGCCGAGTTTTTTGGCTTCGCCCTGCATGTCCCGCCGGGTCATGTCGAGGCCCGCAGCATATCCCCAGACATGGGACATGGCGTCAGCCTCGGTGATGTCTGAGCCGCCGGATTTGAGGCCGACGACGAGTTCCATCTCGTGGTGCAGGTCGGCCGTCTCGGTGGGGTAGGGCATGTCGGCGTCGCCGGTGAGCAGCGCGTCGGCTGGTTTGCAGAAGAAGAACGGAGCTTCACGGTCGGGATCATGGCCCATTTCGCGGGCGTGGGCGGCGTAGTTGCGGCCGACGCAGAAGATGCGGCGCACTGGAAATTCACCGCCGCCGGCGACTGGGATGCTGACGGTTTTGGGCGGTTCGATAACATAAGCTGACATCAATTGTATCCTCACAGAACATGACTTGGGTTTTCACGCAACATCAGCAAAAAGCAAGTGGCGAGGCGGGTGGTGCGTTGCATTCTCTTGTCGCCACGCGCTGGTTTAGCTGTCATAGCGAAAATGCCTGGGCGAAAATGCCTCTGTTGCTGCATGTGCTCCTGAAAGGCGAGGATTGGCCTGATGCTGATCGAAATCATCTCTGACGTGATTTGCCCGTGGTGCTTTATCGGCAAGCGCCATTTGGAGGCGGCACTGAAATTGCTGGCCGAGGATGGGCTACATTTCACCACGGGCTGGCGGCCTTATCAGCTGAACCCTGAGATGCCGCCGGAAGGGATTTCGCGGCAGATGTATCGCACGGCGAAGTTTGGCAGCCTGGCACGGTCGCAGGAACTGGACGCCAACGTGGCGGAGTCTGGCCGGGTGGTGGGGCTGGAGTTTCGGTTTGACCGGATGGAGGTGACGCCCAACACCATCGAGGCGCATCGCGCTGTTCGGATTGCCGGGTCGGTGGGGCTGGAGGATGCGATGGTGGAGCGGCTTTTCGCGGCCTATTTCACCGAGGGCTGCAATGTGGGCGACGTGGCGGTGCTGGCGCGGTTGGCTGGAGAGATTGGCATGGACCCGAAGCTTCTGCTGGGTGTGTCCGGCCGGAGTGATGTTATTGCCAGTGACTCGGCGGCGCGTGCTGCTGGGCTGAACGGGGTGCCGAGCTTTTTGATGCAGGGCTATCTGCTATTCTCGGGTGCGATGCCGGCGGAGCAGATGGCGGCGCAGTTCCGCCGCGCGCACAGCATTTTGCAGGCCCGCGCGGCTTGACGGCTGGGTGCGTTGTTATTCTCACGTGAATTTAACGATAATAATGGGTTGGCCGTGATTTCGTGATTGTCAGCCACCCGTCAGTTGTGCTGTACAATCGCGAATGTCCTCCCGCAATGTTTTCGCCCCAGCGTCCAGCCTGATTGCACAACTTGGTGCCGCTGGCGGCGCTGTGTCTGGCTGGCAGGCGGTGCTGTGGATTGTGCGGCTTCTGCTGAACAGCGAGATTTCAGCCTCGCAGGAACGGCCCTGGGCGGCACTTTGGGCCGTTCTGGCACGGATCGTCAGTGGCGATTTTCAGCTGCGGGGCTGCGAGGTGACGCATTGGACGGTGTGGGACGGCCGGGAGCATCTGGAGTGCGTCCGGTTGAACATTCGCGGCACCAATGCCGGGCTTGGCAAGTCCGAAGGGTTTACGCTGACCATTGAGACAGTTGTGACGGTGAATGCCGAGTTTCTCGGCTTCGCGCGGCTTGTGCCGGTGCTTGGGCGGCTGTTTGTGGCGGCCCATTTCGAAAAATTCGCAAAAACGGCTTTGGTTGCTGGGTAGAATTGCGCCTATTTCGTTGCGTTATCGTAACGTAAGGCGGCTTTACGCGCCCATTGGGCCGCCAGGGACGGCGGAGGCACATAGCGGTGGGAAGTCTCGGTAGTTGGGCAAATGGTAGTGCCACCATTCTAGGCGGTAATGATCGAAGCCAGCGGTGGTCATCAGGCCGAGCAGGAGGGCTCGGTTGCGGATGGCTGCTGGGGCGAGGCCGGGGTGGTCGTGGGCGGAGCGGGGGGAGAATTCGTCAAACCCGGCTCCCATTTCGAGTTCAGTGCCGCTGTCGTGCACCAAGGTGAGATCGACGGCGGCCCCGCGGGTGTGGATGCCGCCCTGGCGCGGGT
>CAIJTR010000146.1 GCA_903823665.1 uncultured Rhodospirillales bacterium | reverse complement strand
AACCACCGTGACACTGGCCGTAATCGTGTCGCCAATCCCAACCGGATGGAGGAATTTCAGGCTCTGTCCAAGGTAGATCGCACCAGGCCCAGGCAGACGCATCCCCAGCACAGCCGAGATCAATCCCGCACCCCAAATGCCGTGAATGATCACACGGTGAAACATATCCGTCGCCGCGTAAGCCGGGTCTACATGCGCGGGATTGAAATCCCCAGTCGCGGCCGCGAACAGATCAATATCCCGCTGCGTCACGGTATGGGAAAGGCTTGCACGCTCACCTACCACCATTTCATCGAAGGTTCGGTTTTCAAGGTAGCTGTCGAAATCAGCATCCACCATGCGCCACAGCCTTTCGGACAACGAAGCCGGACAACTATCAGGCGCATCATTGCGCGTCTCATCCGGAATACACCCAAACGGAAAGCCCATTGTCTCAGCCGCACTGCGTATTTTCCGACGCTGCCAACGTCGCATGTCTGCCCCTTAGGGTCCGACTGCCAATATGCGTGGATCACAAAGGGGCAGCAAAATGTCGGCCACAGTCTCACCCACTGCATCGGCATCTGCCACTCCGCTCAACAGGGGGCACCTCGGCTTTATCGTCGCCTGGGGCTTCTGCCTGCTGTTCTATTTCGGCCAATACGCACTGCGCTCGGCACCCGGCGTGATGGTGCCAGAGCTCACCAGCGCATTCGGGCTTACAACGCTCGGCGTCAGCTCTCTGCTTGGCCTTTACTATTACACATACTCAACCTTTGCGATCGTGGCCGGTGCGTCACTTGATCGGTTGGGTGCCAAATACGTCATCCCAGCCGGCATCGTCGTCACCGCCATCGGCAGCATCCTGTTCGGCCTAGGCTCACTGCAAACAGCGGAAATTGGCCGACTTCTGCAGGGTGCGGGTGCAGCCTTTGCCTTCACGGGTGCCGTCTACCTCGCCACCCACGGTTTCAGCTCCGCCTGGCTCGCCACGGCCATCGGCTTCACCCAGATGTTTGGCATGCTTGGCGGCTCGGCCGGGCAATTCGCCGTGGGGCCGATGATCCACGGCATGATCGTGTGGCAGCAATTCTGGTTCATCGCCGGTGCCGCCCTGCTCGTCGTAGCGATCATCGTGCTTCTCGCAACGCCTTCCGGCCATGATGAACACCCGGTGGTCGCGGGAGGGTCGTGGCTCTCAATGTTCGCGCCCTACAAAATCGTGCTGACCAACCCACAATCCTATCTCTGCGGCTTCACAGCAGGTCTGCTGTTCCTGCCCACCACCATCGGCGACATGATCTGGGGCGTGCCATTCCTGCGTGACGGCATGGGCATCGCCTACAACGAAGCCGTTAACCGCGCCACCATGGTGCCGCTGGGCTGGGTGATCGGCTGCCCGCTGCTCGGTTTTATCGCGGATCGGATTGGCAGGCGCAAACCAGTGCTGATCGGCGGCAGCCTGCTCATGCTCGTGGCCTCGGCGATGTTCGTCTACCTGCCTGGCGTCGCCCCGCCCTATCTGCTCGGCCTGCTGCTCGGCATCGGCTCAGGGGCGGCCATGATCCCCTACAGTTCCATCAAGGAGGTCAATCCGGATGATGTGAAGGGCAGTGCCACCGGTGCCATCAACTTCCTCGTCTTCACCCTCTCCGCTCTGCTGGCCCCCGCCTATGGCTGGTTGCTGACCAGCCTATCCGGTGGCGGCAAGCTCACCCTCGTCGTCTTCCAAAACGCCAGCGGCTTCGGCATCGGTGGCATCGTGCTCGCCGTCATTCTCGCGTGCTTCATCCGCGAAACCGGCAAAAAGGCCCAACCAAAGGCTGCATCATGAGCGACCGTCACCCAGACATGAGCCCGCTGGTCGACATGACACGCCATCGCGCCACCGGCCCGTCACGCAGCATCCGGCCAACGTACGTGTCGATGCTACCACCCTGCAACAACGCCTGCCCGGCAGGCGAGGACATCCAAGGCTGGCTCGCCCTCGCGCAAGCTGGCAAGGATCGGCAGGCATGGGAGCATCTGGTGGCCGACAACCCAATGCCATCCGTGCATGGCCGGGTCTGCTACCATCCATGCGAAACCTCCTGCAATCGAGCCGAACTCGACAGCACCGTCAGCATCCATAGCGTCGAGCGCTATTTGGGTGATTGCGCCACAGCAGGAAATTGGCCTCTACCAATCAAGGAAAAGCCCACCGGCAAACGCGTGCTGATCGTAGGCGCTGGCCCAAGCGGCCTCTCCGCCGCCTACCACCTCGCCCGCCTGGGCCACAGCGTTGAAATCCACGAAGCAGGCCCCCTGCCCGGCGGTATGCTGCATTTCGGTATCCCGGCCTATCGCCTCCCGCGCGACGTGCTGATGGCAGAAATCGGCCGCATCGAAGCCATGGGCATCAAGTTCGTCCTCAATCACAAGGTCACCGACCTGCTCGCCGAGGAAGCCGCCGGCAAGTTTGACGCAGTCTTCATTGCCATCGGTGCCCAGGCGGGTCGCCATATCGACATCCCCGCGCGCGACGCCGCCCATGTGATGACGGCCGTAAGCCTCCTCCACGATGTCGGTGCGGGTCTCGCCCCCAAAATTGGCCGCCGTGTGGTGATCTACGGGGCAGGCAACACCGCCATGGACGCAGCACGAACAGCAAAACGGCTCGGTGCCACCGAAGCCCTAATCGTCTTCTTCAGCGACCGCGCCCACATGGAGGCGCTTGCCTTCGAGGCCGAGGAGGCACTCTCCGAAGGGGTGAAAATCCGATGGCTCAGCAGCATCCGAGACATCGAGCCAGGCTCGCTGAAGGTCGAGATTATGGCCCTCGACGACAAGGGCGTACCACAGCCCACCGGCACCTTCGAGACACTCAAGGCAGACAGCGTCATCCTCGCCCTGGGCCAGCAGGCAGAAACCGGCTTCCTCAAGGCCGTTCCCGGCATTGCCTTCAAAGACGACGGCACCGTCATTGTCGGGCCGGACATGATGACCGGCCACCCCGGCATCTTCGCGGGCGGAGACATGACACCTAGCCTTCGCACCGTCACCACCGCCACCGGCCACGGCAAAAAAGCCGCTCGCCACATCCACGCATGGCTACGCGGCCACGCAATGGCGATCCCGAAAAAGCATCCGCTCATCAGCTTCGACGCACTGCACCTGCCGATCTACAGCGACGCCATCCCAGCGCACGAAGTCGAAACCCCACCCGCCGAGCGCGAAGGCTTCGCAGAAGTCACCGGCGGCCTCAGCGCTGCCGATGCCAAACACGAAGCCCAACGCTGCCTGTCCTGCGGCAACTGCTTCGAGTGCGACAATTGCTTCGCCGCCTGCCCTGAAGACGCCATCACCAAGCTCGGCCCCACCCACGGCTACAGCATCGACATGGCACTCTGCACGGGATGCTCGGTCTGCGTCGAACAATGCCCATGCCACGCCATGGAAATGATCCCAGAGCCCGTGCCTGCGCCGCCGCCCGCGCCCACGCCCACGCCCACGGAGGAGTTTTCGTTTTGAGCACGCGCATCACAATGGACGGCAACACGGCCGTCGCCCATGTCGCGTATCGCACCAACGAGGTCTGCGCGATCTTCCCGATCACGCCCTCCTCCACCATGGCGGATCTGGCCGATCAGTGGATGTCGGAGGGGCTGAAAAACATCTGGGGCAACATCCCCGTCGTGCAGGAAATGCAGGCCGAAGGCGGTGCCGCCGGTGCCACGCACGGTGCCCTGCAATCCGGTGCGGTAACGACCACGTTCACGGCATCCCAGGGCCTGATGCTGATGCTACCGAACATGTTCAAGATCGCCGGCGAGCTAACCTCCACGGTCTTTCACGTCGCCTCCCGCTCCCTCGCCACCTCCGCCCTATCCATCTTTGGCGACCACGCCGACGTGATGACCTCACGGCCCAGCGGCTTCGCGCTGTTCTGCTCGGCCTCGGTGCAGGAGGCGCATGACTGCGCACTAATCGCCCAGATGGCCACGCTGGAAGCGCGCGTCCCCTTCCTGCACTTCTTCGACGGCTTCCGCACCTCCCACGAACTGAACACGCTTGAACTGCTCAGCGACGAGGATATCCGTGCCCTGATCGACGACAACCTCGTCCGCGCCCACCGCGCCCGCGGCCTCAGCCCGGAAAACCCTTTCATCCGCGGCACCGCCCAGAACCCAGACACCTTCTTCCAGGCACGCGAGGCCGTGAACGCCTATTACAACAACGTCCCCGCCATCGTCGAAGCCGCCATGCAGCGCTTCAAGGCGCGTACCGGGCGGGACTATCAACTGTTCAGCTACTCCGGCCCCGCTGACGCCGAACGCGTGATGATCCTGATGGGCTCAGGTGCCGAAACCGCCCGCGCCACCGCCACGGCCTTGCGGGCAAAATGCGAAAAGGTCGGCGTCCTGCAAGTCCGTCTCTACCGTCCGTTCTCAATATCTCACCTGCTCGCAGCGCTCCCCACCACCGTGCGCGGCATCGTGGTACTCGACCGCACGAAGGAGCCCGGCAGCATCGGCGAGCCGCTCTATCTTGACATCGTCACCGCCCTCGCAGGTGCTGTCGCTGATGGCAGCCGCGCCGTGATGCCGCGCATCATCGGCGGCAGGTATGGCCTGGCGTCGAAAGACTTCACGCCGCCCATGGCCAAAGCAGCCTTCGACGAAATCGCCAAACCAAAGCCACGCAACAACTTCACCGTCGGCATAATCGACGACGTCACCCACACCAGCCTCGACCTAGATCTCAGCTTCAACGTTGACAAAGCCGACGTCACGCAAGCCGTGTTCTACGGCCTGGGAGCCGACGGCACGGTGGGTGCCAACAAAAACACCGCCAAAATTATCGCTGAGGATGCCGGCCGCTACGCCCAGGCCTATTTCGTCTATGACAGCCACAAATCCGGTGCCCAAACGATCTCGCATCTGCGCTTCGGCCCAGAGCCGATCGAGGCACCCTACCAAATCACCCAAGCAAGCTTCGTCGCCTGCCACCAATTCTCAGCCCTCGAACGGCAAGACCTCCTCCGCCTCGCCGCCCCCGGTGCCACCTTGCTGCTGAACGCGCCCTTCCCAGCCGACAAGGTGTGGGACCAACTCGGCCGAGCCGTGCAGCAAACCATCATCGACCGCAAGCTGCGCCTCTTCACAATCGACGCCTCAGCGGTCGCACGCGAAGTGGGCCTCGGTGCCCGCACCAACACCGTCCTGCAAACCTGCTTCTTCGCCATCTCCGGCGTGCTGCCGCATGACGAAGCGATCGCGCAGATCAAGGCCTCCATCCACAAATCCTACGACCAGAAGGGCAAAGCCGTCGTCGAAAAGAACTTCGCGGCGGTAGACGGCGCACTGGCTCGCCTGAGCGAGGTCAAGGTTCCAGCCACCGTCACCAGCAAACGCGAGATGCCGGCACTCGTCCCCGCCAACGCTCCCGAGTTTGTCCGCCAGGTCACGGCGCGCATCTTCGAAGGCCTTGGCGACGAATTGCCCGTCAGCCTGATCCCAGCCGACGGCACCTTCCCCTCCGGCACATCCGCCTATGAAAAGCGCAACATCTCGGAATCTGTGCCGGTCTGGCGCGAGGATCTCTGTGTGCAATGCGGCCAATGCAGCTTTGTCTGCCCGCACAGCGTCATTCGCGCCAAATACTACAACGAAGACCTGCTCACCAACGCCCCCACCGGCTTCAAATCCGCCCAGGTCAACGCCCGCGGCTACCCCGAGGCACGTTTCACCCTGCAATTCTACGTCGAAGACTGCACCGGCTGCGGCGTTTGCGTCGAAGCCTGCCCCGCCCTCAGCCCCCGCGAAGCCGACACCCGCGCCATCAACATGCAAGACAAGGCAGCGTCACTGGATGCTGACCGCGCTGCCATCGCCTTCTTCGAATCCCTCCCCGTCAACGACCGCGCCCGCGTCGATTTCAGCGACGTGCGCGGCGTGCAATTCCTGGAGCCTCTGTTCGAGTTTTCCGGTGCCTGCGGGGGCTGCGGTGAGACGCCCTATCTCAAGCTCCTCAGCCAACTCTTCGGTGACCGCCTACAGATCGCCAACGCCACCGGCTGCTCCTCCATCTACGGTGCCAACCTTCCCGTCACGCCCTGGACGAAAAACGCTGAAGGCCGAGGCCCCGCGTGGTCGAACTCGCTGTTTGAAGACAACGCCGAATTCGGCCTCGGCTTCCGTCTTGCCGCCGACAAGCACCTCGAAATCGCCCACACCCAACTCGCAGCCCTCGCCCCCACCATCGGTGCGGAACTGGCGGAAGCAATCATCAAAGCCCCCCAAGTCCGAGAGTCAGACATCCGCGTCCAGCGCCTTCGTGTCGCCAAACTAAAAGCGCGCCTGCTGGCGATGAACGATAACCCCGCCGCCCTCAACCTGCTCTCGGTTATCGACAGCCTCGTCCGCCGCAGCATCTGGATCGTCGGCGGTGACGGCTGGGCCTACGACATTGACTATGGCGGCCTTGATCACGTGCTGGCGCAAGGCCGCGACATCAACGTGCTGGTGCTCGACACCGAGGTTTATTCCAACACCGGCGGCCAGGCTTCCAAGGCCACACCACTCGGTGCCGTTGCCAAATTCGCCGCATCCGGCAAGCGCACACCGCGCAAGGATCTCGGCCTGCAAATGATCGCTTACGGCAACGTCTACGTGGCGCAGGTCGCCATGGGGGCCAATCCGCAACACACACTGCAAGCCTTCCGTGAGGCCGAGGCCTATCCAGGCCCGTCGATCATCCTCGCCTACAGCCAATGCATCGCCCACGGCATCGACATGCGCCTGGGCATGAAGCAGCAGGACCTCGCCACGGCCAGCGGATATTGGCCGCTCTTCCGCTTCAACCCCGAAATGCGCAGCGTGAACGAGAACCCGTTCCGCCTCGACAGCCCAAGGCCACGCATCCCGCTGAAGGCCTATGCTTACAACGAACTGCGCTACCGCTCCCTCGCCACCACGCGCCCCGCCGAGGCAGACGCCGTGATGGCCGAGGCGCAGGCCGCCGTCACCGCGAAATACCGGCAATACGAAGAACTCGCCGGCTACGATGGCTCGCGGTTTCGTCCCGACACGTCAAAACCCAAAGCGGCCACACCTGCAGGAGCCGCGACATGACACCCTCGCTCACCACCACCTATCTCGGCCTTCAGCTAAAAACCCCCCTGGTCGCCTCAGCATCCCCGGCCAACGCCAAGCTCGACCATCTGCGTCAACTAGAGGATGCCGGAGCCGCCGCGGTGATCCTACCATCTCTATTCCAGGAGCAGATCGAGGCGGAGGGCGCGTTGCATGAAGACCTGATGTCCAACTCCATCAACAATTCACCCGAAGCGCAAAACTACTTCCCCACCTCCGTCAGCGGCCCCTACGGCCTCGGCCCGGAGCGCTATCTCGAACACGTCCGCCGCAGCCGCGCTGCCATGAGCATTCCCGTCATCGCCAGTCTGAACGGCTCGTCCAAAGCCGGATGGGTGGAATATGCCAAGCTGCTCGAACAGGCCGGTGCCGTCGCAATCGAGCTGAACATGTATCACGTCCCCGCCGATCTGCTGGAATCAGGCCGCGATGTGGAGGCGCGCTATAGCGCCATCGTTGAAGCTGTTTGCAGTTGCGTTGCAATCCCAGTTTCGGTGAAACTCACGCCCTATCTCAGCTCCATCGGCCATTTCGCGCTCACCTTGGTCGATCAAGGAGCCGCAGGCTTGGTGCTGTTCAACCGCCTGCTGCAGCCAGACATGGATTTGCTGAAACTTCGCCTCGTCGATTCACTCGAACTCAGCACGCCCTCTGAACTCCGCCTCCCACTGCTATGGACGGCCATCCTCTCCGGTCGCAGCAAACAGGCGTCCCTCGCCACGGCCACCGGCATCACCACATCGCACGACGTCGTAAAGGCGATCCTGGCGGGTGCCGACGCCGTGATGACCACATCAGCCCTCCTGCGCGACGGTGCCACCGAAATCACGCAGCTGATAGACGGCTTGCGCCGTTGGATGGCCGAACGCGAGATCGTGAAGCTCGACGACATGCGAGGAATGTTAAGCTGGCAGCGCAGCAAAGACAGAAGCGTCTACACCCGCGCCAACTATATCCGCATCCTCGATCACTACGTGCATTCCTGAGCGTCAGTTGCTTTGTGCCGCCACTGAGCGGAACCGCCACAATGCCAGCAACAGAAACATCGACGCCACAACACCCACCGCCAAAAACTCCAGCCAGACCACGCCAAAGCCAGCCCCTCGGTAAAGGATGGACTGGGCGAACGACACGAAATGGGTGGATGGCGACAGCTCCATAATATCCGCCAGCCACACCGGCATGCTCTCCAGCGGAGTGTTGCTGCCAGACAGCATGTTCATCGGCAAAAACACCAACATAAACAACAGGCCAAGCTGTGGCATTGAGTTCGCAACCGTGCCCAAGAATATCCCGATGGAAGTGGCAAAAAACAAATAGATCACCACACCGATCATAAACAACGGGATCGACCCTGTTATAGGCACTGCCAAAATCCCCCGCACCACGATGTAAAGCGAAAAAGCCACAGCAAGCGTGATGATCAGGCCATTCGCCCAGATCTTTGACATCACGATCTGGAATGGAGACAGCGGCATCGCGAGCAGATGGTCCATCGTGCCATGCTCCCGCTCTCGGATCACCGCCGCACCAGACATAATAATCGCGAGCATCGTCACGTTGTTGATAATGCCCATCACACTCACGAACCAGGCCGTCGTCGCATTCGGATTGAAGGCTATCCGCACGATGAGATTGACCGGCGATACCGGCACATCCTGCCTGTGAGAAACATAGTCCGCAATCTCAGTGTTGATGATCTGCCCGGCATAGCCAGAGCCCAGCCCCGCTTGAATCATCGCGGTGGCATCAACGTTAATCTGAATTGACGGTGAAAGCCCCGACAACACATCACGCTCAAAATGCGGCGGAATATCAACCACGAACGTATATTTTCCGGCATTCATCGCCGGCACAATATCGGCCACGGCCAGTGGCTGCGGCGGCAAAAACAGCGGTGCCAGAAACGCGCCCGTAATGCGGCGCGACAGCGGTGAGTTGTCCTCGTCCGCCACCGCGATGGAAGCTTTGTTGAGCTCTTGCGAATTGCTCTGTGCCTGGCTGATCACGGCCAGCGAGAACGAATAAATCACCAGCACAATCAGCACAGTGTCATGCGTGAAACTGCGCAACTCCTTGGTGCCCAGCCAGAAGATGGTCGAAGCACTGCGCAAGGCCTGCTTCAACATCAGCGTTCCTGCTTGCTCAACAATGCCGCACTCAAACCGATAAACAGTGGAGCGAAAATCGCCAACTCAACCACATCCAGGGCCAGATCACTGAACCCGAGCCCCTTGGTAAAGGTGCCAACGCTGATCGGCACGAAATAACTCATCGGAAACGCCAAGCCGATATATTTTGCAACGCCTGTCAGCGAAGACACCGGGCTCAACATCCCTGAGAACTGTGTGGCCGGAAGCACCGTGAGAATGGCCGTGCCAAACAGGGCTGCAATCTGCGTCTTGGTGAAAGATGAAATCAACATGCCATATGCGGTTGTTGCCAAGACATACAGCAAAGCGCCCAGCACCAGCGTCAGAAAACTACCCTTCAGCGGCACGTGAAACAGGAACAACGCCATCACCAGCAAAATGGCGAAATTGGCCATCGCCATAGCCACATAGGGAATTTGCTTGCCGATCAAAAACTCCAGCCGCGTCACTGGCGTGACATAAAGATTAGTGATCGAGCCCAACTCCTTCTCGCGCACAACAGCGAGCGCCATGAGAATCCCCGGGAACACGGCTAACATCATACAAATATTTGTCGGTACCATCGCATAAATACTGTCAAAATCTTGATTGTATTTGTAGCGGATCACCACGTTCGCCGGTGGAGAAACGGCAGGCTGAGTTGTTGTCACCGCCGGGTCGCCCAGATAAAGCGTCTGGATTCCCATCAGATAGCCTCGAATGGTCTGCGCGCGGAACGGCATTGCGCCATCAATGGTGGCTAAGACGAAGGCGGGCCGGCCATGCTTGATATCGCGCCCAAAGCCCGGCGGAATTTCAATCGCAGCTGAGACCGATCCACTTTGAAGCCGGAGGTCTCGATCAGCATAGCTCTCAATGGCAGGTTTTTCCAAGAAGTAAGTCGAGCCGCGCATCTCCCCAAGATAGGCGCGGCTCGCCGTGCTTTGATCGCGGTCAAGCACGGCGAATGAGAGGTTATTAACATCCGCCGAGACACCAAAGCCAAACACCACCATCAAAAACGCCGTGCCAAACAGGCCAAAACCGAGTCTGATGGGATCACGAAGCAATTCTAGGCTTTCACGAATGGCATAGGCCCCCAGCCTGCGAAGGCTGAATGGAGCGTGGCGGCCGGGCGGTGCTATCGCCACCAAGGC
Organism: uncultured Rhodospirillales bacterium; assembly: GCA_903823665.1. Classification (GTDB taxonomy): domain Bacteria; phylum Pseudomonadota; class Alphaproteobacteria; order Acetobacterales; family Acetobacteraceae; genus CAIQQQ01. Next base: position 51,818 of record CAIJTR010000146.1, on the reverse strand, counting down.
CGGGTGAACCATCGGAGCTGCCGGCGATTTCGCTGCGCGCGCCTGGATGGTCTCCTCCAAATATCCGATGAATGCATCCTCAAGCGATTTCGCACCACGCGACGCCACCAGCCCGGCCGGTGTGTTGGTGGCCAAAACACGGCCTGAATCCATGAGCGATATTCGATCACACCGCGCCGCCTCGTTCATGAAATGCGTCGAGACGAAAATGGTTACACCCTGATTGCGCGAAAGATCAATCAGCAACGACCAAAAGCGGTCGCGTTCCAGCGGATCCACCCCAGAAGTGGGTTCATCGAGAATAAGAATTTCCGGGCTATGCACAATCGCCACCGCCAATGACAGGCGCTGCCGAATGCCGAGCGGCAGGTCCAGTGCGCGTTGGTCAAGATAGCCAGACAACCCAAATCTCGTAACCAATCCGTCAATGCGCAGTTTGGCCGGGCCTGCGGGCAAATGAAACAAATGCGCGTGCAGATCAAGGTTCTGCTGCACCGTGAGCTCGGTGTAGAGCGAGAAGGACTGCGACATATAGCCAACCCGCGCCCGCGTCGCCATATCGTCCACATCCACCGGATTGCCGAACAGCAACACCTCCCCGATGGTCGCCGGCAGCAGCCCCGTCAAAACCTTCATAGTCGTCGTCTTGCCACACCCATTCGAGCCCAGAAACCCGAAAATCTCGCCGCGCTGAATGGTGAAACTCACATCATCAACCGCTGTGAAATCACCGAAACGGACGGTGAGATTTCGCGCGACGATCACCGGCAAACCGTCTACGACGACACGTGGCGGAACGACGAGCGCTACATGCCCATGGCGCAATGCTTCCGGCATCACGGCAATGAACGCTTCTTCCACGGTCGGCGTGTGACCAGACGCCTTCAACTGGGAGGGCGAGCCCGTTGCCAAGACGCGCCCGGCGTTCATTGCAATAAGCCAGCCGAACTGTTCAGCCTCCTCCATGTAGGCTGTCGCCACCACAACGCTCATGCCCGGGCGGCGCGCACGCATCACGTCTATCAGGACCCAGAACTGCCGGCGAGAAAGTGGGTCAACGCCAGTTGTAGGTTCGTCCAAAATCAACAAATCAGGATCATGGATCAACGCGCAGCACAAACCGAGTTTCTGCCGCATGCCACCCGATAATTTCTTGGCCGGACGATCCGCGAATGGCGTAAGGCCGGTGGCATCAAGCAACTCCGCCGTCCGCCAGATACGCTCTGCTGAGGTTTGGCCAAACAATCGAGAGAAAAACGCAATATTCTCCGTCACGCTCAAATCTGGATAGAGATTCCGCCCCAGTCCCTGCGGCATGTAGGCCACGCGCGGACAAAGCTCGGTCCGATAACGGACACTCGCCATATCCCCGCCAAGAACCTCAACACGGCCAGACTGAATACGCCGCGCCCCAGCGATGAGGCTCAGCACAGATGATTTGCCCACACCATCCGGCCCAATCAGCCCTGCAATACAGCCAGCAGGAATTTCCATGCTCACGTTGTCGAGCGCAATGGTCGAGCCGTAACGCAAAGACACAGCATCCAGCTTGGCCGCCGGCATCATTTCGCAACGTCGCCTTGCAGTGCCGCTGGCCAAGCAACATTCACATCGGAGCGGACATAGGCCACACCCGGCAGTCCGCTCTTTACCGGCGTCGTTCGGGCCTGCAGCACCAACGGATTGATGCGAACACGAACGCGAAACATCAAGCTGTCGCGTTCATCCTTGGTCTCAACGGTCTTCGGCGTAAACTGCGCTTGCGCGGCAATGAATGTTACAGCGGCCTGGATGGGATGACCAGGATAGGCGTCAAGCACAACACGGGCATCAGAGCCAATCTTCGTGCGCCCAGCGACAGACGTTGGCAGATAAACGTCCATGTAAACGTCATTACGATCAATCATCGTGAACACTTTGCCGCCAGCGACAAGAACCTCACCAATATTGGCAATACGGTATTCAATTGTGCCGGCACGTGGAGCGACAAGTGTATTATAGCTTATATTCACCTGATAGAGTGCAACGTCCTGTTTCGCCGCCTCCAAAGCTTGGGCAGCAGCGCCGACTGCGGCGATATCAGCCAGCACGGCGGCGTTGGCCCCACTCATCGCTTGTTGCCGCGTATCAACCGTCTCGCGCGTTTCAAACCCGGACTTCGCCAGCGCATTGGCCCGGTCTAGTTCTTGACGCGCCAGCACCACCTGAGTTCTCTGCTGCGCCAGCGCCGCTGTGGCCTGTTGCACGGTATGCTGCGCCTGCATCACCAAAGACTGAGCTTTGGCCAGTGAAGTCTCAAGGTCCTGGCTATCCATCAATGCCACAACCTGTGCTGCCTCCACGGTATCACCCTCGTCAACTTTGAGAGCGACAACCCGTCCAGCGAATTTTGTGTCGATGTCGATCTCGTCCGCCTCAAGCCGCCCATTGCCGGTAGCAATGCCGAGTGGCAGACCGGGCAAGCGGTGTGTCCACCAGTAACCTGCGCCACCCGCGACGACGGCGAGGACAACAATGGCGATCGCAACCCTGCGCCACACTCCACCATGTGGCGCAGGTGGCGGCGTGGAGATAACGACCGGCAGGTTCGGTGTTGGCGGAATAATCGCCGGCACGCGCGCATCGGTTCCCACCAAGGGAGCAGAAACAACGCCTGTCTTGGTTTCTTCAGCCATGAAATTGGGCTGTTCTGTCAGAACATCGCACGCGCGTATCCCCTAGCTGATCAGCATAGATGGGAGAATGCACGCATCCATCACAACCGTGGGAGGACCGGAATATACCCAGCCCACCCACTCGACTGAAAACGCTGCCCGTTACTTCAGGCAATCAGACGGGAGCGTCAGCAACCACGTAACGAACCAGCTTTTTGTTCACGAAAGCCTGGATACCCATATCGCCAAGCTCGCGGCCGAAACCAGAGTCCTTAATGCCGCCGAACGGCAAATCAGCATCAGCCCATGAGATGTTGTTGATGAACATCATTCCCGTATCAACCCGACTGGCAACGCGCTTGCCCCGCTCTACGTCCTTGGTGAAAACCGATCCGCCCAGGCCAAAGTCAGAGTCATTGGCGAGGGCAATCGCCGCCGCTTCATCCTTGACGCGGAAGAACATCGCCACCGGCCCAAAAAACTCATCCCGAAATGCCGGATTGCCAGGCTCCACATGGGTCAGAATGGTTGGCTGCATGAACGCACCTGGACAATCAACCCGCCTGCCACCCAATTCAACCCGCGCCCCGTGCTTCACAGCGTCATCAACCTGCGCCAGCAACTTTACCAAAGCAGCTTCGGACGACAACGGCCCCATGGTCGTTTGCACGTCCATCGGATTACCTGCCACAAGCGCGCCAAGTGCCACCTTGAATGCGGCGAGGAATGCGTCAGCCACGCCATCCACCACAATAAAGCGTTTCGCGGCACAGCAAGTCTGGCCGCAATTATACATCCGCCCCCAAACCGCCCATTTGATGGTCTGCGCCATATCGGCGTCTTCGAGCACAATGAACGCGTCGCTGCCGCCAAGTTCCATCGAAGACGGCTTAAGGTTTTTGCCGGCCGCCGCCGCAATAACGCGCCCAGCTTCGATGCTGCCAGTCAGCGCCACGCCCTTGATGCGCCGGTCATCAATGATATTATCAGATTGCTCATGTGAGATAATTAAATTCGTGTATAGGCCTGGAGGCGCCCCGGCATTGAGCCATAGTTTCTCAAACGCAATAGCGCATTGCGGCACACAGCTGGCGTGCTTCACAACAAGCGTATTGCCCGCCATCAAATGCGGCCCTGCCACGCGCGCAAGCTGGTAATAGGGAAAGTTCCAGGGCTCAACGCAGAACACAACGCCAATCGGGCTGCTCTCCATATGCCCCTCGCCATGGCTGGGATGCAGCGGCACATCTGCCAGGAACCGCTCGGCATTATTGGCGTAATAGGTCAGAATTTCAGAACTGAACTGAACCTCTGCCTTGGCTTCGCCGATGCGCTTACCCATTTCAAGTGTCATGATATCGGCAAGTTCCCCTACCCTCTCATGCATCAGCGCCGCCGCGCGATTGACGATTTTTGCCCGATCAGAATAGCTCTTTGCTTTCCATTCAGAATAGCAAGCTGCGGCCTGTACAAGCTTCTGTTCAAGCTCCTTGTCAGATATTTCGTCAAATGAGCGGACCAACTCATTGTCAAACGGATTGACGCTTTTGTAGGACATCTTGATGCCTCCTTGAATGCCTCAGCAATGCAATTTCATTCCAAATGAAACACTGCGAGAGACCGTATTTGTAATTCGCCCTTTGAAATCTCCAGAGGCGGAAAACACTCAGCCTATCAGGAAAGATCACATACCCGGATCAAATCGGTCAGTTCTCAATAATCACCTTCAAGGCATGCGTATGCGCCGCATGACCAAACGCTTCGTAGGCAGCGATGATATCGTCGAGTTTGAAATGATGGGTAATCAACTGCTTGGGGTCGATCTTCGCAGCCCCCACGCTCTTCAAAAGCATCGGCGTGCTGGACGTATCGACCAATCGCGTGGTGATCGTCATGTTGCGATCCCACAAGCTCTCAAGATGCAGATCAACCTTGGTTCCATGCACACCAATGTTCGCAATCACCCCGCCTGGTGCCACGATCTTCTCACAAAGCTCAAACGTAGCTGGAATGCCCACCGCCTCGATTGCGGTATCCACGCCGATGCCTCCAGTAAGCTTCATCACCTGTTCAGCGGCCGTGCCATCGGTGCTGTTGACGATGTCTGTGGCCCCGAACTTTTTCGCCATTGCCAAGCGCCCATCGTCAAGGTCAACCATAATGATCACCGCGGGCGAGAAGAACTGCGCGGTCAGCAACGCCGCAAGTCCAATCGGGCCTGATCCCACAATGGCAACGCTGCTGCCAGGCTGCACGCGACCATTGAGCACACCACATTCAAACCCAGTGGGCAGAATGTCGCTCAACATCACCAGCGCCTCCTCATCAGCACCTGCTGGAATTGGATAAAGGCTGGTATCAGCATGGGGAATGCGGACGAACTCCGCCTGCGTCCCATCGATGCTGTTGCCCAAAATCCATCCGCCGGTCGTGCAATGAGAGTACATCTGGCGGCGGCAATAATCGCATTTCCCGCAAGACGTGATGCAAGAGATCAGCACATGATCGCCCGCCTTGAAGTTAGTCACTCCGGTGCCCACGCACTCGATCACGCCAACGCCCTCATGCCCCAGCACCCGGCCTGGCTTGCACGTGGCCACGTCGCCTTTGAGAATATGCAGATCCGTCCCGCAAATCGTCGTTTTCGTCACCCGCACGATGGCATCCGTCGGTGCCGCAATCTCTGGCTTCGGATGCTCGCGCAACGCCTTCTGTCCGACGGCGGTATAGACGAGGGCTTTCATAATGCGGGTCCGATCTGTCGCGCGTGCCCTGATCAGACACGCTGCGTGATGTTGACCCACGGACTTGCCCAGAGCGACTGGCGGAATCTACCCACCATTCACCAGCATCACGTCACCGCCGCAAATTCACACAGCAAAGCCGGATGGATGAGACTGACGCCAGTTCAACGCCGTCTGCACGATCGCATCAAGGCTCTCAAAGCGTGGACGCCAGCCAGTGCGCGCCCGCATCTGCACAGAGGAGGCCACAAGCATCGCAGGATCGCCTAGGCGGCGGCCAACAACCTCATGCGGCACGCGCCGGCCCAACTGCCGCTCGACCGCCTCGATCACGTCCAACACCGAGTGACCGGCACCCGTGCCAAGATTGAACTTGTTGCAGCCGTCCAGCATGTGATCGAGCACGCGAACATGAGCGTCAGCCAGATCGCTGACATGGATATAGTCACGAACAGCCGTGCCGTCGCGCGTGGCGAAATCGCTGCCGAACACCTTCAAATGGTCACGGCGGCCAAGTCCGGCATCAATCACCAACGGGATGAGATGCGTCTCGGGATAGTGGTCTTCGCCCATGCGTCCCAGCGGATCGCTGCCACACGCGTTGAAGTAGCGCATGCAGGCGCTGCGCAGTCCATGCACACGATGCGCCCAGTGCAGCACCCGCTCAATGGCCCATTTGCTCTCGCCATACGGGCTGTCCGGATTGATCGGCGTGGTCTCATCAATCGGCCCACCGGTGTGCTGGCCGAACAGTGCTGCGGTGGAGGAGAACACAAACCCGCCAACCTTGTTGCGCACGCAGGCCTCAATCAAACGAGTGCCATTGTCCACGTTGTCATGCAGATACAGAAATGGGTTTTGCATGCTCTCGCCCACCAGCGACTTGGCCGCGAAATGATAGACCGCATCCCAGTGCCCATCGCCCACCACACGATCGACCGTGTCCTGGCAGGCAAGATCACCCACGATCAACTGGGCGCCGGGCAGCACGGCCTGCTGATGGCCAGTGCTAAGATTGTCGAGCACCACGCATTCTGCATTTTGTTCCAACAGCGCGGCCACAACATGACTACCAACAAAACCAGCGCCACCAGTGATCAGATAACGTTTACGCATAACAGCGACCTTTGGACTTGAGTTGCAGGCACATCGCAGGAGAGCAATGCACGCGCCAGCCTATACTCGCGGAAGCGATTAAAATTTCCTCAATACTTTCCGATGCTTAGCGGAAAATCCGGCATAAGCGTCGGCCCGCTCATTTCACCACCCTCGCAAAATGCAATACCGTAATTTGCAAAGCCTCCCGGTTTGCGGAATTGGCTTAGCATTAGAACGGGACGAGCTGCGCATTGATTGGGCGGGCCAGCAGAGCGCGCCATGCTGCGAGTGTGGCAACATAGGCGCCGTCGGTGGTTTTGCGTGCGATCACAGACATTTCGGTGCGGTTGGCATGAGCCAACTTACAAATCGACGACGCCAACGCTGCCGGGTCTTCGGGTGGCACCACAAGGCCAATCTCCGTTGATATCTGTTCCGGCAAACCATCAACATCAGCCACAATCATCGGCCGCCCGGCAGCGCGCACTTCCCAGCACGTCACGGCACCGGCTTCCCACCGCGACGGCATGGCAACGGCGTCAATCTCTTCGAGAAACTGAACCGGATCGACACGGCCTTGGATGCGAACATGCGCCAGCCCCTCGGCCTGCCGGCGAAGTGCCACCTCGTCGGGGCCGTAACCCGCCAAGTCCAGTGTTGCAACGTGAGCGGGCACCCGCCGCATCGCCTCGATCAGGGTGTCAAAGCCCTTTTGTGGTGCGAAGCGTCCAAATGCACCAAGGCGCATCGGACGATCAGGAGCCATCACGACATCGGGAATGGCAGCGAAAGCCGATAGATCGAGCACGCAAGGAATGACCGTCAGTTTGGACTTATCGACCAAACGAGCCTTCTCCAGCCACATCGCCTGACCATGCGATACCGCGATGACCTCATCGGCACACCGATAGCTAAGCCGCAACATGACGCGGAAGCGAGACGTGTTCTGCACACAGCGTTGCTCGAATGCGGCCGTGTAACTGTGCTCCACCAGCACGATCCTCGCCTTGGGTGCACGAAGACGCAGAGTCTCCAGAAAGCCCAGCTTGGCCCAGGAGGCGGTGAAATGAACAACAATAACGTCCGGGCGTGCGCCTTGCGGCATGATGTCCAGCGGTGGTGCCAATCGGTGCTTTGTCGTCGCCACCAGCCGGTGATGATGGCCGGCATCGGCGAGCGAGGTGACCAGTGAATGGAGCAGACGAGTCACGCCGCCGAGTTGGTTATCGTCGAGAATATGTAGAATGTTGATCATTTCATGCTTCAGCGGTGCGAAGGAAACTGGGGGCAGCTTTGTTCGTTCCGATGAAGCGGCGCGGAGCAATCAGGCTGAAAAGGGGAAGCATGCTGCACTGCGTGAGCAGAACCGCAGCAGCAACGGCGATCACGCTGAACTGAGCAGCGACCAGCAGTGCGATGACGAGGACGAGAGTGACCAGGCCCTGCCAGCGCAGATCGATGTCCGGCCGTCCGACAGCGCGCAGAAGTTGCGACGTGGCGCTGGCGAAGGGACGTGGCAGCGCTGACAGACAGATCAGCACCAGAACCGGAATGGCAGCGGCCCATTTGGAGCCGAAGACCAGCGGCACGTAGATCGGCGCAAGTGCGGACTGCAGCAGCACCAGCGGCACCACGATGCAGCCCAGCAGGCGCAGCGTCTGCCGGAACCGCGCGCCCAACGCCACCCTGTCATCGCGAATAGCGCACAGATGCGGGAACACGGCGACCGCGAACGAATTGACCAAGCCAAGCGTGATGCCGAGCCCAGCGTTGAAGGCAAAGTAATAGACGCCGAGCGCCTCAACTCCCAGGAAGTAGCCGACCATGAGGTTATCGATGTTGGCCTGAACGGTTGCCAGCAATTCGATGCCAAGGATGCAGCGGGAGAAGCGGATCATCTCGCCCCAATGCGCGGTGACCGGGCGACCGGTTGGCCTCCAGCGATGTGCAAACCGTGTCATCAGCGGCCAAAGCGGTGCGACCAACAGCTTCGGCAATACAATCGACCAGAGGCCCAAGCCGCATAGCGCCAGCACGGCGCTCAGCACATTGTCCGCAACCACTTGCACCGCAGACGCACGGGCAATCACGCCCACCCTGCCCTCGCGTTGCAGGAAGGCCACCTGCATGTTGCATATCGGCGTGACGAGGTAGACCAGCCCCATCAACGCGATTGGCAGTGCCAGATCGGGCTGCCCCAATGCATCGGCAACAGGAATGGCAGCAGCCGCCTGGAACACCGCCAGCCCGCCGCAAACCAGCCACGTCAGCCAGTAGGCCGAGTTCGCCAAAGTGTCGGCCATTTCTGGAGACGCTTTGACAACGTTGGCGTCAATGCCGTTGCGGCTGAAAATGGCGATAAATTCATAGACCGTGAGCACCAGCGCGGCCGCACCAAACTCCTGCGGTGCCAGCAGGCGGGTCAGCACGACCACTGTGATCAGCCGCGAGGCGCGCATGGCAATCTGTGCTGCGGCCATCACTGACAGGTTGCGGGCAAAACGGCCGATCGCCGAGTCTTGATCGCCGAACAGGCGCGCGAAGGCGGCGCGAACCGTGGTCTGAATGCTCGAAAGGGCCATCAGCGCTTCTCCTGTCCGCTGCCGCGATCAGGTTGATCCGCGACGGGCGTAACAGAGAACAGCAAGGCAAGTGCCATCGTGACACGCCAAGCTGAACGCTCATTAATTCTAAAATATCATATAGTTAGCAAAACCACCTGTTTGAACGTTTTGGGAGGACGGGACGCGCTCTTGCAAAATGCAATGCTCCGTTTTGCAAAATCTCCCGGTTTGCAAGTCTCAGAAACACGTTGCAAAAGGGCCTATCAGCTCATCCGCCTCGCATATTGGCATCGACGCGGATGGGGCTCGCACGCGGCCTTGGTTGGTGATACGCGATGACGAAACTATATCCGTGATCCAACATGAATTGGCGACCGAACGCATTACTCGCAGCGACCAAGAAATTTCTGCCCCGCGCGGCGCTTCCGCAGCTCGGCCTGCTCGTTGTCGTGATCACAATCATCTGGGCCAGCATCCTGCTTCACCTGAAGCAGGAACGGCAGCAATACGAGGATGCGGCCTGGCAGGAGGTGAACAGCCTCGCGCATGGATACGAGCAGAGCATCGGGAGCACCATCGAGGGGGTCGATCAGGTGATGCTGCTGATCCGGGCGCTCTATCGGGCCGATCCGCAGCACTTTGATTTGGCAGCGATGAACCAAATCGGGAGCCAGCAAACCGACCTGGCACTCCAGGTTACAATTACAAATGCGAGCGGCGTGATGCTTGGCAGCAATCTCGCGCCGCAGTCAAACGTCGACCTGTCCGACCGTGAGCACGTCCGTGTTCACATGAACAGCACAAACGATTTCCTTTTCATCAGCAAGCCAGTGCTCGGGCGGGTCTCACATAAATGGTCGATCCAGTTCACGCGCAAGCTGTTCAACCTGAAGGACGAGTTTGTTGGCGTTCTGGTGGTCTCGGTTAACCCCTCTTATTTCGCGTCATTTTACAATGGGTTGCAGGGCCTGAATGGGGCAATCGCGCTGGTCGGACTAGATGGCGTCTACCGCGTGCGCGCACCTGAACGAGAGGGAACCATCGGCGCAGCCGTCAAACCCGACCGACTGGAGCGGCTCAAATTTGGCGACGGCGATGGGTCGTTCCGCGAAGTGAGCCAGATCGATGGCGTGGACCGTCTGATTAGCTTTCGGCGGCTAAACCCATATCCACTCGCTGTTCTGGTTGGAATCTCCGCTGAGAGCGCGTTCGCCCGCTACAACGAAGACCGCCTGCCCTACATCGCGATCGGCATTTGCCTAACGGTTCTGGTTTTGGTTCTGAGCGTACTGCTCATCGAGCAAGGCCAACGTCTACTACTTTCCCAAATGACATTGGTTGCAACGCTGGACAATGTCGACCAAGGCGTGGCGATGGTAGACAGCAACGGCATCGTCCCGGTCATCAACCGCCGGGCCGTGCAACTGCTGGCATTGCCGCCCCACCTTGCGCGTGAAGGCGTGAACGCGCGTGACATTCTGGATTGGCAGATCGCCAACGGCGAATTCAAAGCCGCGTCTGTGACTGAACCAGAATCTGACAAGATGCTCTCAACAGATCTGAACGAGACATACCGGACCGGCATTGTCGGGCCGTCGTTCTATGAACGCACGCGGCGCGATGGCCGGATACTCGAAGTCCGCACCCAGCAGCTCGAAGACGGCGGCAGCGTGCGGACGTTCACAGATATCACACACCGAAAACGTAACGAAGCAACGCTGCAAGCGGCACTCACTGCGGCTGAAACGGCGCGTCGTGCCCAGTCGGACTTCTTGGCTGTCATGAGTCACGAAATTCGCACACCACTCAACGGCGTGATTGGGATGGCAGGTTTGCTCATCGACAGCGAACTGTCATCCAAGCAACGCAGCTTTGCGACCACGCTGCGTGAAGCTGCAAACAGCCTCATGCAGATCATCAACGACATCCTCGACTACTCCAAACTCGAAGCCCACAAAATGGAGTTCGAGGAAATCCCGTTCGAATTGCCGCACCTTGTTCGCAGTGTGGTCGACCTCATGGCAGTGAAAGCACATGAGAGGAACTTAACCCTACGAGCCGACATCGTGCCCAGTGCGCCACGTCATTTGATAGGTGATCCCGGCCGCATCCGGCAAATTCTGCTCAATCTTGTTAGCAACGCCGTGAAATTTACCGTCACCGGCGGGGTCAGCATTGAAGTTGATGGGGAGCGTTCCGGTGAAAACCAAGCATTGGTACGAATTACTGTTCGCGACACCGGCATAGGCATCTCTGCGGCTGCGCAGGAACGACTCTTCGAACAATTCTTCCAGGTCGACAGTTCAAACACCCGAGGCTTTGGGGGAACAGGATTGGGCCTTGCGATTTGCCAACGCATAGCGATGGACATGGGCGGACGGCTCACCGTTGCTAGCGAGCTCGGCAAAGGCTCAGCATTTCAAGTTGAACTGTCACTGTCGGTTGATCCTGAGCCATTGTTGGCAGTGACTGATGACAAAGCACCGGGGCCGGAACGCTGGCTCAATCCGCGGCCCAAACGGCGGCTGCGCATTCTTTTGGCCGAAGACAATGCAACCAATAGGATGGTAGCTGTCACCAGGCTTGAAATGGCCGGGCATCGTATCGACCAGGTCGCCAACGGGTTAGAAGCGGTGCAGATGGTGCAGACAGCCCCTTATGACGTAGTACTGATGGACGTGATGATGCCGCAATTGGATGGCTTTGGCGCCACCCGAGCCATCCGCGCACTCGATGGGTCAATGCGATCCATTCCGATCATCGCCATGACCGCAAATGTTTTCTCACATCACCAAGATGCCTGCCGCGAGGCCGGCATGAATGACTTCCTCGGAAAACCATTCACGCCGGCCCAACTCGAACGCGTGTTGGATCGCGTGATCACGGTTCAAGCGCCATCCGCGACGAACGCATCAACCGATCCAGATATTGCAGAAGAAACCGCGCTCGCTCGGTTGATCGATTCGTTTGGCAAAGACGAGGCGCTCAACCTGTTCAAGTCATTCACCGCAGAAGCATTGGCCAATGCGGAAACCATCAGGGCACATGATTCTGCTGGAAATTGGAGCCAACGCACCACAGAGGCACAGGCGTTGGCTGACACTGCAGGAAGCCTGGGACTGACCGGGCTGGAGGTGCAAGCTTCGCGAATTGCCAGTCTGCCGGCCGCAAAGTCAGCCCCAGAACTGTTGGATGGCCTTGAAACAAGCCTTCACAGATTGATCGACCTGCACAGCAAACAATACACCAACAGCGGAGCGGCCTGACAGGCGACCCAAATCAGGTCTTGCCCTGCCCCCAATACTCTTTCTTTCGGTAGATCGTCGACGGGCTGATTCCAAGCTTGCGTGAGGCAAGTTGCAGATTGCCGCCGCACACAGCAATTGCGTTCTCGATATAACGCTGCTCCATCAGGGCCAAGCTCACCACATCGTCCGGCCGGGAAGGCAAGCCCAGACCGGACCCCGGACCATGACGTGGCTCATCAGAGACCGATGCAATTGAATTTGCTTCCGCTGGCAAATCAATGGCGACAGCAGAGGCCTTCGATTCACCAGCCAACACCGGCACCATATCGCGCGTCACCTCAGGCCCATCGTTCAGCACCACGATGTTGCGAACGACATTGAGCAACTGACGTACATTTCCAGGCCAATGATATGCCAGGAACATCGCCTCAACCTCAGGACTGAACGACGTGAATGTCTTGCCATCAGAGGCAGCATATTGGAGCAAAAACCGCCGTGCGATCAGCAGAATATCGTCGCTGCGTTCTCGTAGCAGCGGCAGCTTCACACCGACCACATTCAGCCGATAGTATAAATCCTCACGAAGCTGCCCGTCGCGAATTGCTTGCAACGGGTCGCGATTTGTTGCCGCGACAAACCGAATATCCACCTTGCGGCTGCGCGTATCACCAACGCGCTCATATGTTCCCGTCTGGATGAAACGCAGCAGCTTGCTCTGCAGCGACATATCCATTTCCCCGATCTCATCGAGAAACAGCGTGCCGCCATCGGCCCGCGCCGCAGCCCCCTCCTGGTCAGCAGTGGCTCCCGTAAATGCGCCCTTCACGTGTCCAAAGATCACACTTTCCATCAAGTCATGTGGAATGGCAGCACAATTGAGCGCAACAAACTGATTGGCCGAGCGTCGGCTGAAACGGTGCAGCGCATCAGCGGCCAATTCCTTGCCAGTGCCGCTCTCCCCAGTGATCAAAACACTCGCCGTGCTGGAGGCTGCGGCTTCCAAGGTTCGATAGACCGACTGCATCGGCATCGAGCGACCAATAAAGTCACCAAAACCGCCGCTTTGCAGAGTACGCCGATAGGTTGAGACCTCACGACGCAGAGCCACGTTCGCAAGTGCGTTCTGAACCGTTGTGACCAAACGGGCCTGGGCAAACGGCTTGACCAGATAATCAAAAGCGCCACTGCGAACAGCACGAACCGCCGTCGTCAGCGACGCGTTGGACGTGATCACCACAACAACCGGCGGCGCAGGCCAGGTCCGGATATCCTCAAGAATATCGATGCCGTCCATATCAGGCAGCTTCAGGTCGAGCAGCACACAATCGACCTTATGGTCGCGAAGAATGGCGTATGCGCTCTTGCCATCTTCTGCGATCAAAAGTGTCTGTCCAAGCCCTTCCAAATGCACTTTACAGGTGAGTGCAAGCGACGGGCTGTCTTCAACGATAAGTATACATCCGCCCTCAGTCATCGCCGGTCCCGGATGTCAAACGACGCAAGATCGGCAAATCTCGCTCCGCAATATTATGCAACTCGCGCACAAGATCCGAAAGCTGCGCCTTTTCGGCGTAGGGTGCCAGTGTCTCCAGGGTCCGGGCCGCGCGAGACATGGCGGCGGCACCAACATTGGCGGAAGCGCTGGCAAGGGAATGCGCCTCCATCAGCACGCTGTTTCGATCTCCACGCTCGCTGGCATCCTTCATGGATGCAAGTCCTGTCTGCACTTCGCCGAGAAAGATGTCCAGAACAAGTCGAAAGCTGGTACTTTCGCTGCTGCCCCAAAGCTCGGTGACAACATTGAGGTCAATGCCATCTTCAAATTGCGCCGTTTGAGCAACAAGGCAACGCATCACCGCTTCATGGAGCATGTCAGCTACAATCGGCTTGCTGATCCAAGCGGAGGCATCTGAGGCGATGCGTGACGCGCCAGACCCTCTCACCGCCAGCCAAGGCACGCCATCACGTCGTGCGTCCGCCAATCTGTGATCTGCACAATCGGCATCGGCAATCACAAGGCTATAGGTGTCACCCGCCTCCATGTCTGGGTTCGGCACCAGCCCCCAACGCTTGAGCAGGTTGACGATCAGCATCGCGACAGTGGCGCTGTTGCAAATGACAAGGACGCGACGGGATTCGCCCGGAGGTACGATTTGAGTGTCCGATGGCAAGGTGGGGATTCCGATATCTCGTCTAGAGTGAGGAAAATGCTAAGCTATTCGATACCTCATGTCCAAACCCCGGCCGCAAAGCATGCTGGCATGGGTCTGGATCGCCGTGAATCTGGGGCTAGTACGCACCCCGCGCCACCAGCACAGCAGGAACCGTGCGCAACATGATCATGAGGTCACCAAGCAGGCTGCGCGTTTGCATATAGCGAATGTCCAATTCCACCTGCTGTTCGAACGCAATGTCCGAGCGGCCGGAAATCTGCCATAGGCACGTCACACCGGGTTTTGCAGCAAGCCGATAGAATTGCCGCCCATTGTAGCGCGCCACTTCGGACGGCAAAGGCGGACGCGGGCCTACCAACGTCATCTCACCGCGTAGGATGTTCCAAAGCTGCGGAATTTCGTCGATCGAGCTTTTCCGCAGCAGACGACCGATTGGCGTCACTCGCGGATCGCGCCGAAGCTTGAACGTGACACCTGCGGCACCATGCACATTGGCAGTTTCAAGTGCCGCGCGCCGTGCATCGGCATCGATATACATCGAGCGGAATTTCAGCATGGTGAATGGCACACCATCCTGGCCGATTCGGGGCTGGCGCAGAATGGCCGGCCCCGGGCTGGTCATCCGAACGATAGCCGCGACAGCCACAAGCGCGGGTGCAAGTGCGATGAGGCCCAGCGACGCTGCCGTAACATCAACGGCACGCTTGCCCGCGTTGTCCAACCTTTCAGTCGTCCGGCGAACGACCTTCGAGTCCGCAGCAGCGCGCAGCAAAAAAGCTGGGTTGCCATAGATATAACGGTGCCACATGCGACGCGGCTCCAGTAGCAGGCGCCATGTCCACTCCATACCCATCTTACGCAGCACCTTTGGAGCCCTGGAAACACGACCCGCCAGGAAGTCGAACAACGCCCCAACGCCAAAGCTCACAATGTTGCCCAAACGATGGGACATCCGCTCAAGCCAAGTGTCCTGATAGGGCACGCCCATGGCGACCAGCAGAACGGACGCATCCGACTGATTGATCGTCGACACAAGATCGTCAGTCGAGACATCGCCGAAGAACCCATCATGAGTCCCTGCGATCTGCAATCCAGGGTGGCTCTGTTGCAAGGCAGCCGCCGCCGCATCGGCCACACCTGGGAGGCCACCAAGCAGGTAGACCGAGTGGCCAGACTTCGCGAGCCGTGCGCAAAGAGCCGGGATCAGATCGGTGCCATTGAGGTTGGCCACGATCTTGGTGCCGTTCATCTTGGCTGCGGTCGCCACACCAGACCCATCGGGCAGCAGCAAGTCTGCTGTGCTCAGTGCATGCCGATATTGAGCGTCTCCGGCTGCGACGTTCACACAATGCGCATTGAGAAATGCAACGCGTGTGGCACAGCCGCCATCAATGCGCTCACAAAGATGATCCAGCGTCGCTGCCACGCTGGCATTGACGATGCCGAGGCCAAACATCGACATCGTAGGCAGTGCCGCTGGCGAGGCCGACCACAGAGCCGTGACAGCAGGGCGAAGGCGGGAAGGATGAATATGCATAGTGGTCTCCAGAAACCGTTGTTCTGGCCATCCCTCCGCATGCCCCATGCCAGGAATGTAACCTATTTATATAATTGAGTTTTTCCATTCTGACGCACTCGCCACCAAGAAATCGATCACCCAAAATGAGAAATCGGCCCTCCCATTTTGGCTCGCTCTCGCATCTTCGAACGATCCGGTCGGTGGCATCGGCCCTTTGGCGGTGACTTCCCACACACCATTGCAATTTGGGAGGGTCGATGCCCGAGAATGCCCCGGTTTCCCATCATGCGAACCCCCGAAGACCGTGGCACAAGGCAACTCACTCAATATAACTCTCTGAAAATACTCGTTTCTGAACTGACTCAGCCCGTGGCACCCAAATTGGAATGGTGGGTCTGTCTTAACCGGCGACCCAGGAGGCCAGCTTGGCTCACGCTCATCTCAGACCGCTCTTTAGTGTCATCATCCCTTGCTACAACTCGGAAGCAACCATTGCGTCCGCCATTCAAAGTGTACTGTCGCAGGATGACGGCGACTTCGAGCTGATCGTTGTGGATGACGGCTCGCGGGACCGGAGCGTTTTGGCAGCGGTCACGGCAATAGGTGGCGACGCGCGCGGACGGGTGATGCTCTGCCACAATGCAGGCCCCGCAGCGGCGCGCAACCACGGCGCATCATTGGCACGCGGCCGGCTCCTCGCCTTCCTTGACTCTGATGACCGCTGGGCCTCGGGCCTGCTTTCAGCGCATCGCGAGAAGTTCAGCCTGAGCGGAGACATCGCAATCTCGTTCGGCCGCACGGTGTTCTTCGACAGCAAAATGGAAACGCAAGGCCGCTGCTCCGCTCATCACGCCTCACTCGAAATCGTCGATATGCTTGCCGAGAACCCGCTTTGCACCAGCTCCAACATCGTCGTGCGCCGCGATGTGTTCGAAATGGTCGGCGGCTTCGACGATGCCATGCGCTATGCCGAGGACCAGGAGTTTGTGGTGCGCGTGCTCGCAACCACATCATCACGCGTGGTCGGCATCGATGCGCCGCTGGTGCATTACCGCACCTCGGCTGGCGGGCTCTCTGCTGACCTCAGCCGCATGGAGCGGGGATGGGATGCGCTCATGACGCGCGCTCGCCAATATTGCTCGCCTGATGTCTTTGCGGCGGCCGAGGCTCCAGCCAAGGCTCTGCACGCACGCTACCTCGCCCGCCGCGCTCTGCGGACCGGCCAGCCCGGCATCCGGGCACTGCGCTATCTCTGGACCGCCCTTCGCGCCGACACCCGCGCGCTGCTCGGCCGTGAAACCCGCCGGACGCTGATGACCGCCGCCGGGGTTGCGGCGTCACTTCTTCTGCCTCACCGCCTGATCGCCCCGCTCATCGCTGCCTAAGCGCGCGACGCAAACCCCTCAATCCCGCATTCATAAAGGAACGCCAGCCATGACCAACCTCGCAACCCCCACCGTCTCCGTCGTGATGCCCGTCTACAACGTCGAGAAATATGTCGCTTTGGCCATTGAATCGGTGCTGCACCAAAGCTTTACCGATCTTGAATTGATCCTGGTCGACGATGGCGGCAACGATGCCAGCATGGACATTTGCCGCAGCATCACCGACCCACGCGTCCGCATTATCTCGCAGGCAAATCGTGGCCTCGCTGGCGCACGGAACACCGGCATTGCAGCCGCTCGGGGGGAGTTCGTTGCCCTCATCGACAGTGACGACCTGATGCTGCCGGACAAGCTTGAGCGCCAAGTGATGCATCTGCGGGCTCGCCCAGATATCGGTGCCAGCTATGCAGCAGCCCACCTGATCGACGAAACCGGCGCGCGCATGGGCATCCGCCAGCAGCCGAAGCTCGGCGTCGTCACCGCTCGCGACGTCTTCTGCGGCCGCGTCATCCTGAACGGCTCCATCCCAGTATTTCGCCGCCAGACCCTGGAAGACGTGGCATTTCAGGTACCACACGAAGATCGCAAATGGTATTTCAACGAAACGCTTCGACGCTCTGAGGATGTAGAGTTCTGGACGCGAGTGGCACTCAAAACGAATTGGGTTTTCGCCGGTCTCCCGGGTGCCTACACAGAATACCGCATCAACCGTGCCGGTCTTTCGGCGGACGTCATCCGCCAGCTCGAATCCTGGGACCAGGTTTATAAGAGCGTATCGAAATACGCCCCAGACTTCATCGCACGGAATGGTCGCATGGCACGGGCCCGGCAGTATCGCTATCTCGCCCGGCGCGCGTTCCAGATGCGCGACCGCGGGCTTGCGATCAGCCTCGCCCTGCGCGCGATCACCACTGCCCCCGCACTCGTGACCTGCGAGCCAGTGAAGACCGTAACCACGATCATCGCGTGCGCGGCGCTGCGGGTCATTCCAGAGCGCCCGTTCACGGCATTGCTTCGTATCGCCAACCCATCGCTCGCGTAAGGAATGCAGCCGATGATTCGCGTGATTAACCTAGTGGACGATACCAATGTTGGTGGCGTAATGCGCGGTATCTCGACCACCGCCGGTCATTTCAGCGCCGATATTCAAGTGGAGATCCGCCAAGTCAAAACGGTTTGGAGCCTCCCCCCACGTCTTGCGGCCGATATTGTCTTGATCGACTTCACAATGTCGTGGGCGAAGCTGCTGTTTCTGTTCATGCTGCGCCTCAATTTCCGAGGTCCACTGGTCGTTGTCGAGCACAGCTATACGGAAAGCTACGAGGCAAACATGGTCGAACACCGCAGCCGTTTCCGCCTTATGCTGCGATTGTCTTACTGGTTAATCGACAGAGTGGTTGCGGTATCAAATGGCCAAGGCCGGTGGATCAAAGATGTTGGTCTGGTTAAAGACCATAAACTCACAACTATCGTGCAATCACTGGATGTTTCGGCACTGGCACATGTTGCAGATATTGAAATATCCCATAGCCCAATGCATTTGGGCGCATATGGCCGCTTCACCCAACAGAAAGGTTTTGACATACTAATAGAGGCGATGCGACTGGTCCCTCCACACGTAGCGACCCTGACGATCGCCGGATATGGGCCTGATGAGGCTGCATTGCGGCTGCAGGCGAAGGACATCGAGAACGTTATGTTTCGGGGCAAGTTCTCGTCACCGGACCGCATTCTTTCTGACGTGGAAGCGGTCGTTGTGCCGTCTCGCTGGGAGGCCTACGGATTGGTTGCAATCGAGGCTCGAGCGGCGGGAAGACCAGTTATTGCAAGCGCCGTCGATGGGCTTATTGAACAGATACATCAGGATTGGGGTCTGCTTGTGCCACACGACGATCCCATCTCCCTCGCGGCTGCAATCATCGAACTTGCAAAGAAGGATCGCGCAACAATGGGGCGGGCGGCCAGGCGTTCAGCAGCCGGCAGCCTCGCACGAAAGGTGTCCGAGTGGGAGGAATTGTATCGCGCAATGGCACCGCAGGCCGATGCGATGGTCGCGGGAGCCGCCTGATGCTCCGCCGCATCCTGGCAATAGTGCTCTGCGCTAGCCTGTCCGGGTGCGGCGAACCGTGGGAACAGCCCACCAATACCGTCAATCTCAACAGCAGCGCCAGCTACATGGCTGAACGCCGCGTGATGCCCGCAAGGATCGATCAACAAGCTGGCGACGCCATTCGCTGGAACCAGGAGCGCTGCACCACCCCACTGGCACTCGAGCAGGGGTTGGACATTGAGTTGCGGTTGCCGGGAGAGGATGCCATGCCGCTCTCGCCCGGAGATCTCGTCCGGCTGACGTTGCCAGGCAACGAGGCACCAACCGGACTGTTCAAGGTCGATACCGGCTTCGTTCTCTCGTTCGACCAGCTAGGCGATCTGAACGTGCGCGGTATGACGGTGCAGCAGGCGGAAGCCGAACTGTCGCGCCGTTTGGTCGAAAATCGTTACTTTCGTGCTGGCCATGCGCATATCGCTTTGAAGCTGCTGGATCGTGGCCCAATCCGCGTGCGCGTGGCGGGCGCGGTGTTTCTTCCCGGGCAGGTGGTGATCAACAACAAAAACGCGCAGGATCGTGACGTCACGCACGATACGGCCGCCGGCGACCATGCGCTTGGCCGTGCAGTTAGCAACGCATTGGCGAGTGCCGGGGGCGTGCGGCCCGATGCTGAAATAACCCGCATCACGCTCACCCGTCGAGGTCAGCGGCACTGGGTCAATCTCGGCGGCCTGCTAACCGGCGATGACGCCAATGATGTGCTACTCGCAGACGGTGATCAGGTTGAAGTTTCAAGCCGTGGCTGTTTCCAGCTGGCCCTTGCCCGCCCCTCCAGCATCACCCCACCAGGCGTGCGCACTTTCATTTCGAACCTGACAACACCGGCGAGCAGCAACGCCCAATCAGCCGTCAATCATGAGGCGACCAACTTCCCCTACGGCACCAACTTCTTACAGGCGCTGGTGTCCGGCAACTGCGTCGGCGGCATTCAATCAACCAATGCTGATCGCTACGGCGTGCTGATTTCAATCAATCCGGTGACCGGCAAGAGCGAGGTTATCGAACGACGGATCGAGGACCTCGTTCGTCGATCCGATCGAGACGGATACAATCCCATTATCCTGCCGAATGACGCGATCGCGTGCTACGACAGCCGGGTCACCAATCTGCGCGATGTCGCAAAAACAGCTTTGGACATTTTGCTCGGGGGAATTGTGAAGCCTTGAAGACCGCCCCCACCGAGATGTCCGGTCTTCACACGCCTCGGCGCCTGATACGGCGGGCTACGCGGGGTGGACGGGCAGATAGCCGCGTTCGGCGGTATGTGATTGCCGCGCTATTTTGCATCATTGTCGTTTGGGGCACCGTGGCAGCCTACATGTTCCTTTTGCCCAAAAGCTATACCTCTACGTTTGTCATGGTTCTGCCTGGTGCGGGGGCGAGCAGTGCCGTCAATATTGAATCCATCGGCTCGGCATCAAGCACTGCCGCATCGGCATTTTCCAGCCCAGATCTCAGCCCGACCGAGAATTATCGCAAGTTTTTGCTCAGCCATCGCCTTCTGGGTGATGCCGCGCGAGTTTCAGGCGACGATCCTGATCACTTTCCGTTGCCCCGTGTCGACCTGGCTGATCAGACAAAGCTGATCACCATCTCCATCACCGGGCGAACCCCGGAGCAGGCAACACAGCGCGCCGAAGCAATCCGAAGCGTGTTTCGCGACACGCTTGATGATCTGCGCAAGGACGAGATTGCTCAACGCGATACGACGTACAAACGCATCCTGAGCGGCTACCAAACCCGTTTGCAGGAAGCCCGGCAAAAGCTGATTGACCAGCAAGCCCGAACCGGTCTGGTGTCGATTGAGCAATACGGAACCATCGTAAGCGGAGTGGAACGCGTGCGAGATGAGGCGCGTGGCATCGAAGCAAAGCTGGCACAGGGCCGAAGCGGCGTTGCCGAACTCAGCCGTCTGCTCGGGCTATCACCAGAGCAGGCGAGCACAGCAATGGTGCTGCGTGCCGATCCCCTGTTCCAATCGCTGCTTGAGACGCTCGCCAAACAGGATACCGAGATCGCATCTCGCTCCGGCACTCATGGCACCGCCAATCCCAAACTCGTTGATGATCAAGCGGAACGCGACAGCGTGCTTGCCAAACTTGTCGAACGAGGAAACGCGCTCTCCGGGTTGAAACGCGCCGAACTCCTCAAACTGCGCGATGTCAGTCTGCGCGATGAGCGTGCGCGCCTGTTTGAGAGACTTTTAGGCCAGGTTTCCGACATCGCCGCAATGTCAGCAGAATTGAAAGAGCTCAACTCCCAACTGGAACGAGAGCAACAGCGCGTTATTCGCCTGGCTGATGATGCCTCACATCTCGACAATCTCCGCCGCGACGTTCAGGTGGCTGAGGCCGTCTTCACGTCTGCCCTCGCGCGCATCGATACAAGCAAATCAGATTACTTCGCCTCATATCCGATGCTACAGACCTTCGAGGCACCGCTGACACCTGCCAAACCAAGTTCACCCTCGCCAGTGCTGGCTGTGGCGGGGGGCCTGGGGGCCACTTTCCTTATCATTGCCGCATTGGTGCTTTCATGGCTACGCATCGAATTATTCCAGAAAATCCTGAAGAGCGCCTGATCTTCGCGGCCCTGGTGTGGGCATGGGGCTTTTACGTGCTTGGTGCGATGTATCTCATAGGCCCACTTCTAGCCGTATCGCTGATGGGCATTTACGTGTGGCGAAGTTTCAGCTCGTCCTGGGATATTTCGCGTGGGCGCAAGCCCCAAGTGCCGGCAGGTGTTGTAGTGTGGTGGATTGGGATGGGGATGATGCTGTTGTCCCTCCTCGTCGCGCATATTGCCTGGGAGTTGGGCTTTGGCCAGACGCTGAAGTCATCCATTGGCTGGCTGAAGGGCTGGGCCATGCTGGCGATGTTCCCCTTCGCCGGAGCATGCCTGCGCATCAGGCCGCAGCTTGTCATTCGGGCCGCCGGTTGGTTCGGCCTGCAAACGCTCATCCTGATGCCATTCCTGATCCTCGCTGGCATCGCCCATCTCCCAAGTAAGCTTTACATATCGCCGCTGCAGGCGATCGGAGGGCCGGGGCCAGAATTTTTTTCTGTCTACCTTTATATTGTTGATCCCTCCGATAACTCATTGCGCTGGCAGTTTGTGGCACCCTGGGCTCCGGCAGCGGGCATGATGGGCAACATGCTTTTCGTGCTCGCCATGCACGAACGTGCACGTTTCTTCAAAGTTGTTGGAATCATCGTCTCCGTCATGATCTGCCTGATGACACGCAGCCGCATGGCCGAGTTGTTTCTGGTGATTTACCCGCCCCTCATATGGTCGCTTTCGCGACTGTCGCGCCCATGGCTGCTGGCGGTGGGTGGCGGCGTCAGTGCGATCATCGGATTGCTGGCCGATACCGTCATCGACACCATCCAAAGTGCTGTCAGCGCTTTCCGTTCCGCTCGAATGGACTCAACGCGTGTGCGAGAGGCGCTCGGCCGCATCGCTGTTGCGCGCTGGCAGGAGGACGCTCCCATCTGGGGACACG
This sequence comes from uncultured Rhodospirillales bacterium, assembly GCA_903823665.1. GTDB lineage: Bacteria > Pseudomonadota > Alphaproteobacteria > Acetobacterales > Acetobacteraceae > CAIQQQ01. Next base: position 28,820 of record CAIJTR010000146.1, on the reverse strand, counting down.
GCGTGGTCGTCCGTGGTACCCACTTCGTGGAATTCATGCCAATCGGCAGTCACCACACGTGGTACGGGCTGCTTTACGTCAAGGGCATTGTTGGGCTGGTTGCCCTGCTCGGACCGTTGCTCTGGACCGTATTTGAGATGCTCATCCTGGCGCAGATCACACGGATCGGACGTTTGGGACTGACGATGACGTTGATGGTGATTTTCTACAGTTTTGGCGAAAACCTTGAGATACTTGCATATCTGATTTGGCCAGCGTTGCTTCTCATCGGCAGCGCCATGAAGCGAGGTATATCACCAGCCGTACGGGACAATCGAGCGGTAGAGCAGGTTGATAACGGCCACGAACCACTGGCTGCCGCTCAAGCATTCTAAAGCAACATGAACGCCAGCTATAAGTGACCACTATCAACTTCACCGACGAAGGCGCAAATCCAGTCCGGCTGCTATCCAAGGTGCTTCGATTGCATCAAGGTCTATAACGCCAGCCGGGTCCGCCTTGCGCGGCATGTTGCCAAGCAAAGGCGCCCTGTCACGCCGCCAAATCGCCAAAAGGCGCTGCAACTCAACGAGCGGCATCGTGTGATCATCCACCCGCAAATTAAGGTCTGGGAAATCTTCTGTCGTGGTCAGCACCATGGCGGATGACTGCCGCCCGCGCCGATCCCCGCCAGCGGCATCGCCGGCGAGCATCGCGGCCATCATCCGCTCCGGTAGCAACTGATCCGGCTCGGCCATAAATGCCGCCAGAGTGGCCGGCACCACCTCCGAATTGGCCAGCATATTCCCGGCCACGCTCACAGCAACACTGGACGAACTGCCGCACCACATCACACAATTCTCGCCGGTCCATGCCGCAGTGCGTCCGAAACGATCAACCGCATGAACTTGGCGAAGTTCGCGCCCAGCATCAGCACCAATAGCCTCGGCTATCGCTGCGTCCGGCTTAAGTCCACGCTCCATGCCATCAAGCACAGCCGGTCCCAGGTAGCGGTTGGAAATAGACTGCGTTGCCACAGCACCAACGCCTGCCCGAAGGTGCGGCACGGTCGCACCCACGGCAAGGTTCTTGGTGGCGACTGCCACGGCAAATGCACCCGTCGCGGCATCATACGTTGCGATAGACCAGGTCATGCCATGCTCCGAATGTGTCGCGCTATATCTTCAAACACCTGATACCCGCCCATCGCGGCGGGGATCGGCGGCACCCGTCATAATGCCGGTTGCGGGGTTGATCGCCACGGCCTGCATACCGCCCACTTTCATCGTCCAGTCAGCACCGAACAATGCAGCGTCGTGCCCCCTTGCGCGAAGCGCCGCCACTGTGTCCGTCCCAATGCGGTCCTCGATCAGCACCGACCGTCCATCCGTCAGGCGGCCACGCGGTGCCTCGATGGCGTGCTGCAGATCAATTCCGTAATCGAAATATTGCACCATCGCCTGCACTTGGGTTTGCAATATGCCGTAACTGCCGGGCGTGCCCAATGCGAGAACTGGCACACCATCACGCAACGAGATGCTAGGAGCCATACAGATCGGCAAAGCACCGCCCGCCTTCGCAAGATTAGGGCTGCCCTTTTGAACATCGGCCCAATACAGAAAATTGTTGAGGCAAACACCAGTGCCCGGAACCACAACACCACTGCCGAACGCACTGCCAAGGCTTTGTGTGACACACACCAGATTGCCCTCACGATCCGCAATTGAAAACGACGTCGTGTTGAAATCCTTGGCAATCTGCCCCTGCGTCGGCACCCATTGTTCCGTCGGGCCCTCGACCGCAATTCCACTCATCAGCTTCACACTGGCCTGAGCAATCTGCGCATCAGACAACAAGCCCGCCAAAACCTCAGGCGATGGATCATTGTTGGCAATGCGCATCCCAGCAGCCAGGCGAATGGCGCGATAGACGAGGTCGAGATGATCGACCCCATCGCGCGGCAGGTGGCCAAACTCCACTGCTTCCAGCATGCGCAATGCCAGCAATATCTGAAAACTCTCGCATGGCGGCGGCGGCATATGAATATCCACCCCCCGATAGGACGCGCTGACCGGTTCTTTCCAAATCGGCTGCACGTGGCGCAGGTCCTGCAACGTCAAAGTTCCGCCAAGCGACTGGATATGAGCGACAATGCGCGCCCCAAGGTCGCCGCCATACAGATACCCTGGCCCCTCGCGCCCCACTGCTGCCAAGGTGTCCGATAATTGCGGCTGCCGGATGATCGAGCCCGGCTTGGCGTTTTGCCCATGCGCACCATAGGTCGCCGACCAGTTCTCGAACAAAGCGGGATAGCCCGCCATGACACCGGCCAGATCGGCAAACTCGTGGGCTCCGAATGCCTGAAGCGGAAAGCCCTCAGCCGCCACTTTCACCGCCGGCGCGAAGATCGAAGACAACGGCAGCGTCCCATACGACCGGACCATTTCGCACCAACCAGCCAGATTCCCCGGTGGTGCAACGGGTGCAGCACCACGATCCAACTCACTGCGCTGTGAAAAGCGCTCCACGGGAAAGCTCGCTGGAACGGGCGGGACAAAGTCCAGAACGCGTATCCGTCTCTCAGCCGCCACCCACATGGTCGCCAGCCCCAAGCCCGCCATACCCGACATGAACGGCTCGACCACATTCAGCATCGCAGCCGTTGCCGCAGCAGCGTCAAAGGCGTTCCCACCGTCTCGAAGAACACCGGCACCAGCCGCCGCAGCTAGCGGATGCGCTGCGGCTACCATACCGTGGCGGGATTGGATGACAGGCAGTTTTGTGGCCACGAGAAGACTTTCCAATAGGGTCTGGCAAAGTTGCGTAACGAATCATAGAGCGCTGCATGGCCCTTTGGCGAGATACCATCGACTGTTTTTGGGCCAAGACATCACATCAGCAGAACCGCAAACCCCGGATGTGACAACGGACTGGTGTGCGTAGTTCCCGAGGCTGATGCAAAAGATGCTTCAGACCCAGATAGACAATCCAAAGTCAGCGCCCAGCGGCACGTAGAAGCGTAGGCGTTTTACTCGGTGTTACAGGCAAGCCAGCGCTTGCATCAGTGTGAATGAACCAGAAAATAGAGGATTTTACGATGGAACCTGATGACATGTTGCAAACCGTTGATAGCGTTTCGTTCGACCGATTGGTCTTGGAAGACAGCGGTCGCATGGCTGTTGAATTTATGTCCTACGGATGTGGCTACTGCCGCACGATCGAGCCAATCGTCCAACGTGTGGCGAGCATGATTGCCGCAGAGGAAACCGTTTTGCGGGTCAACATCGCGGCCGATCCGGAACTCGCGAAACGTTACGAGATCACCGGAACGCCAACATTTGTCATGTTCCTCAATGGCTCGGAAGTTGGCCGAACCGAGGGCCCTGCCCCCACGCAGTCCGCTGTCATTGACGCAATCACGCGTCCATTCATGTCATGAGCGCAGACCCAGATGCGCCGGAGCGCGTTGTCCCGATCCTGCTTTACGATGGCGGATGTGCCGTTTGTCGCAGTATCGGCCAGTGGGTCGGCGCCGCCGCGCTCGTCGTCCCACCTGGCCAAGGGATCGTCGCACAGCCGGTCGGAGACGATCCTGCTGCACTGCGAAGGCTGAACCCCACTCTGGGTATCTGGGACGCCTATGCCGTGGTGCACGTCATTATGCCTGACAGCTCAATGAAGACCGGTGGCGAAGCGGTGGCCGAGGTCCTTCGTCGTCTGCCGGCAACAAGGTGGCTTGCCGGGTGTTTCTCTTTCAGCGTGCTTGGCGTTCGCCCGTTCCAGATGATTCTCAATCTTGCCTACAATATCCTGGACGATATTCGTCCGTTGCTGGGCTGCGACAGTTGCGGCCGGTCGCGACCATGGGTCCAACCGTTCGCGCGACTTGCGGCTTGGTTGAGATCGCTCGGCAAACAGATGCCAACGGCGCAGCCTGCTCTGCATTTCCGGCCTCTCCCTGCCACCACGCAAGTGCGCGTGCCACCAAACGGACTTTGAACAAGCGCGTGCAAACCCCATTGCCGCATCACCGCTGCCCGTGCCAGGGTGAAAAAAATGGGAGACACCAATGTCCCGGTCCTTGATTGCTGTTGCAGCGACGCTTCTGCTCGCACCCGGCGCGCTCGCCCAAACGCCGCTCGCGCCCCGTGAAGCACCCGCAAAGTCCATCCCTGTTCCATCGGATGTCAGCCCCGCCATGCAGGCCATCATCGCCCAGCCGCTCCGTACCAACTGGGATAAGCCGCCCACCACGCCGGAGGGCTGGAAGGCGCTGGCTGACGGCATCGCCACAGCGGTCGCTCCAACCATCCCCGCGATTGCTGAACGGCTCCACGTGAAGGTTGAGCCAGGCAACATCGGTGGCGTTCGTGTCTACACCATCACCCCCGACGAAATCCCTGCGCGCAACCGCAATCGCCTCGCAGTTCACGTCCACGGCGGCTGCTATGTCCTGAATCCTCGTGAGGCCGTGCTTCCGGAAGCGATGATGCTGGCAGGCTTTGCGCACATGAAGGTCATCGCCGTGGATTACCGCATGCCGCCAGAAGCTTATTTCCCCGCCGCTCTCGACGACGGCATGACGGTCTACAAAGCAGCGATCAAGCAGACAGACGCAAAGAATGTGGCCGTGTTCGGCAGTTCCGCCGGTGGCGCGCTGACGCTTGAAATGATGCTGCGCGCCAAGGCCGAACATCTCCCCATGCCTGGTGCCATTGCTCCCGGCACGCCAATGTCTGATGCCACCAAAGTCGGTGACTCCTTTGTCACCAACGCCATGGTGGACAACGTCCTTGTTTCGCCCGATGGGTTTTGCGATGCGGCCACGCGCTTCTACGCCCACGGCCATGATCTTGCGGACCCGCTGCTCTCCCCCGTCTACGGCGACCTTTCGGGATTTCCACCAACAATTCTCACTTCTGGCACCCGCGACCTGCTGCTTAGCAACACCGTCCGCGTGAACCAGAAGCTACGTGAGGCCGGTGTGGAAACCAGGCTACAAGTGTTCGAAGGGCAGTCCCACGCCCAGTTCTACCGCGATGACCGCATCCCCGAAGTCCGGCACGCCTTCTCCGAAATTGCAGCCTTCTTTGACAAGAACCTCGGCGCACCGGCTGGGCAATGACATGAATTAAGAGGGCTCATTATGCTTCGTACTATCGTCCTTCTGGCTGCGCTCACTTTGGCATCGGCGGTCCACGCCGAAGAGGCAGGTCTGCAACACTACAATATGGGTGACTTCCCGCTTGAAAGTGGCGAGGTCATCCATGATTTCAGCATCGCCTACATGACCGAAGGCACACTCAACGCGGCCAAATCCAACGCCGTGCTAATGGTCACTGCGATCAGCGGAAATCATCATCGGATCGACTACCTGATCGGCCCAGGGCGCGGGATCGATACCGACCATTTGTTCGTGATCAAGACGAACGCGATCGGCAACGGCCTCACCACGTCTCCCAGCACCAGCGCCACCCAACACGGTCCTGATTTTCCTCACTTCAGCATCCGCGACATGGTCGAAAGCCAGAAACAACTTCTGGATCACCTTGGCATCAGCCATCTCGTGACCGTCGCCGGTGCCTCAATGGGTGGAATGCAGACGCTGCAATGGGGCGTCAGCCACCCGGCGATGATGGATAGCCTCATCGCACTCACCCCAATGGCGCGCACCACCGCATGGTCAGTCGCGGTCAACCATGCCACACGACGCGCACTCATGCTCGACCCAGCCTTCAAAGAAGGCCGCTATACCGCACAGCCCGAAGCCGGATGGCGTATGAGGGCCGACGTGCTGCAGGTGCTGGCCACGCGCACGCCAGAAGCGATGCGCCAGCAGTTCAGTGAGCCGATGGATGTATTGGCATGGATTGCCGGCCAAGAGGACGCGGTCGTCAAATCCGGCTTCGATGCGAATGACTGGATTGCGCAGACCTGGGCCTATGATCGCCACAACGTCGGCGATACCAAAATCGACGGCAAGGCAGTTTTCGCTGGTGATCCAATTCGCGCGTTGCATTCCGTCAAGGCCAAGTCATTGCTCATGTCTGGCGAGCTCGATCTCTACAACCCCCAAGAAAATGGCATCGAGGCCGCAGCTGCCATTCCAGATGGTCGCCACGTGACGATCCCTTCCGTCCAAGGCCACGTCGCAGCTTCACCCGGCTTCAAACCCGCCGACGTTGAATTCATCAACACGACGGTCCGCGGCTTTCTGGCCGACGTCACGAACAACTGGCGCAAGACGCAGTAGCCCCGCCGCAACACTGGCGGCAGTGCGATTGCACCTTGCGTGAAATTCATGGTCGCGCCACGATTTCCGGATTGTTTTAGGAGGTCTGAATGCGTGGTCTCGTTGCCGCCTTCCTTGCCGTGCTGCTCACGTCGCCCACCCTGGCCCAAACCCGCGACCAACTGACGGTCGATCTCCCGGCCGATGTCGCAACAATGGACCCGCAGATCCAGTGGGACACCGACAGCGCCACTGTCTATCGCAACCTCTTCGACAATCTCGTCACCCGCGACAAGACGGGTAAAATAGTGCCGCAGGTTGCCACGTCCTGGCGCTTTGAGAATGACACCACGGTCGTCTTCGACCTGCGCTCCGATATTCTGTTCCATGACGGAACGAAATTGACGCCGGAAGACGTGGTCTTCAGCGTCAAGCGCATCACCAATCCGGTATTCAAAAGCCCACAACTTTCCCAGTTTGACCAGATCGTCTCAGCCGAGGTCACCGGCCCCAATCAGGTGACGCTCAAGACAAAATCGCCCTACCCAGTTTTGCTGGCACAGTTGGTGAAGCTGTCGATCATTCCCAAAGCCTACGTTGAAAAGGTCGGCGACGTGGCCTTCAACCAAGCCGTCATCGGCAGCGGCCCCTACAAGCTCGCCTCATGGCAGCGCGGCGTGCAGACCAATATGGTGGCCAATGAGAATTACTGGCGTGGCAAACCAGCCTTCCGCACCGTAACCTTTCGCGCGGTGCCAGATTCGGCCACCCGCATCGCCGATCTGAAGACCGGGCGCGCCGACATCACGCGCGGGCTATCGCCTGATGACGCCGTGAGCCTTCGCAACGAAAAGGGGCTGGATGTTCGCGATGTCGCCACCGAACGCGTGGCCTATATGTTCATCAACGCACTTTATGGACCGACAGTTGACAAGCGGGTGCGACAGGCAATCGCCATGGCGGTGGATCGCGACACACTGATCACGGCACTGCAGCAGGGCTACGCCAAGCCCGTCGATGTCGTCCTCGCACCAACCAATTTCGGCTACACCAATGAGGTGAAGGCTTGGCCGTATGATCCAGACCGCGCCCGCAAACTAATCCGCGAGGCCGGTGCCGAGGGCGCGGTGATCCCCTTCCTCACCTCCCCCGTTTATGACCGCAGACTGAACGAGGCAGTGCAGCAAATGCTCGCAGATGTCGGCCTGAAGGTGTCGATCACCGTCGTCGATCAGCCCACGTATCTCAAGCGCCGGCTCGGCACACCGGAGGAGGCCAGTTCGCTGTCGCAAGGCCGCTGGTCCTGCGGTTGCCTCGATGCGGACGGCGTGATCTTCCCGCTGTTCCGTAGCGGCAGCGTGTGGTCGAAATTCGCCAACCCGGCCTTTGACGCCGAGGTTGATGCAGCACGTGCCACGCTGGATGAAAACGTACGGCGCGCGCACTACAAAAAAGCCTTCGAGATCATGCACGAGGAAGTGCCCGCCGTCGGCCTATTCCAGGATGAGGCGATTTTCCTGGTCAAGAAGGATATCGAATGGACACCCACGCCCGATGAAGCCTTTTTCGTGTTCGATATGAAATACAAGAACTGATGCGCCATCACCTGGCCGGGCGCATCGGTCAGGCGCTGCTGGCCAGCTTCGGCGTGCTCACCATCGTGTTCTTCGTCATGCGTCTCTCCGGCGATCCAACTTTGCTGTTGGTGCCGGAGGGGGCAAGTGCGGCGCAGATCGCCGAACTTCGCCATCAACTCGGCTTTGATCGCCCGTTGATGGTGCAGTTCGCCGCCTATCTCGCCGATCTCATTCGACTCGATTTTGGTGAATCACTTGTTCAGCGCGCACCCGTTCTCGGCATTTTGACGGAGCGCATTCCCTACACCGTGGCTCTCGCGGCGGGTGCCCTTTTTGTGGCACTCGGTGTGGGAATTCCGGTTGGGATCACAATGGCAGTGATGCGTGATCACTGGATCGCCCGGCTGCTGCAGACCTTTGTGCTGGCGGGCCAGAGCCTGCCCACGTTCTGGTCAGGCATTCTCTTGATCCTGCTTTTTGGCGTCACCTTGCGCTGGCTGCCCACATCGGGCGTGGACGGGCCGCTCTCATTGGTGATGCCATCGGTGGCCCTTGGCGCCGTCACCATGTCCACCTTCGCACGCATGACCCGCAGTGCGGTGCTGGATGAGTTGGGGCGGGACTATGTCAACGCGGCCCGCGCCCGTGGCTTGTCCTTGCGTGAAGCGGTGGCGCGCCACGTGCTGCGCAACGCCGCCATTCCGGTGGTGACCATCGCAGCACTTGAGATCGGCAATCTGCTCGCGGGCGCTGTGATTGTGGAGACCGTTTTCGCCTGGCCTGGCATTGGCCAACTGGCCATTCAGTCGATCCAGTCGCGTGATTTCCTGGTGGTTCAGGCGGTCGTCCTTTTCGTCTCGCTGGTCTATGTGGCGTGCAACTTCCTGGCCGATCTCGCCTATGCCGCCATCGACCCCCGCATTCGATCAGGCGAATAATGCGGATACCTTTCCTCATCTGGTGTGTGCTCGTTGTGCTCGGACTTTTTGTGCTCGCCGCGATCCTTGCACCTCAGCTTGCACCCTTCGATCCGCTGCGGCAGTCGCTACTGTTGCGTCTGAAGCCGCCAGGAACAATCATGGGCGGACGCAGCTTTCTCTTGGGGACCGACGATCTCGGGCGAGACCTGCTCTCGCGCGTGCTATGGGGCGCTCGCGTGAGCCTAGCCGTGGCGGCGGTGGCCGTGGTTGTATCGCTCGTGGTCGGCACCACGCTGGGTTTGGTCGCCGGCTGGTTTAAAGGCACGACCGCCATTGTGATCATGCGTTCGGTCGACACAATGCTGTCCATCCCCGCGATCCTGCTCGCGGTACTTACGGTGGCCGTGTTGGGACCAGGGTTTCTCAACCTTGTTGTTGTGCTCGGCCTAACCCGCTGGCCACGCTACACCCGCGTTGCCTACGGGCAGACACTGCAGGTAGCTGCCCTGCCCTATATCCGCGCTGCCGAAATGGCTGGATGCAGCAGCTTTCGGGTGCTCTGGCGGCACGTGCTGCCCAACATCGCCGGGCCGTTGCTGGTCGTGATGACCGCCGAGTTCGGGCTGATGATTCTGTTCGAGGCCGGACTGTCATTCCTGGGCCTTGGCATTCAACCACCAGCCCCAAGCTGGGGCTCAATCATGTCGGCCGGGCGCGCCTATGTGGAACGTGCATGGTGGCTCACGGTGTTTCCCGGTGCGTGCCTGTTTGTCCTCGTGCTGTGTGTGAACATGGCTGGCGACTGGTTACGTGACCGTGTCGACCCAAGATCTGTGTCTCGATAGGAGCCGTAATGTTCAAAGACAAAAAGGTGGTTGTAACCGGTGCTGCCGGCATCTTCGGAGGCTGGATTGCCCAGGCCTTCGCACGAGAAGGTGCAATACTTTGTCTGTCCGACCTACGCGGCCACATGCTCGCCAATGTGACCACTCGCATCGGTGCCGACCCAGCAACCACACTGCATCACACAACCGATCTGACGAGCGATGCCTCCATCGAGGATCTCGCGGCCCTGGTCGCCCGCGAATGGGGAGCGCCTGACGTGGTCATCAACAACGCGGGCGTCTACCCACGCACAGGCATTCTGCAAGACCTCGCCCCCGCTGAGTTCGACCGCATTATGAACATCAATGTGCGCGCGCCCTTCAGGGTCGTGCAGGAAATGGCGCGGCTGATGATCGCACAGGGCGTCCACGGCAGCTTCGTCAATATCGGCTCCGGTGCCGCACGTCAGATGCCGGTGGGGTCGGTGCCCTATTGCATGTCCAAAACGGCGTTGGAGCGGCTCTCCAAGGGGCAGGCATTGGAACTGGCATCGCACCATATCCGCGTCAATGTGGTCGAACCCGGCTTCGCACCCGGCAGCGATTTCTCACCTCTGCCGCCCGACTACGTGGCTCGCATGACCGCCCGCATTCCGCTCGGGCGCAATTCAGAGCCAGACGATACACCCAGTGCCGTGCTCTACCTCTGCTCCCCGCAAGCAAGCTTCATCACTGGCGCAGTCCTGGCCGTTGATGGCGGCAACTCGATCGGCACGTATCAACCGCCACCCAGCAATCAATGAGCACTGTTCTCACCGTCGAAGGCCTCTCGCTTTCCATCGCCGGTGCGTCCGTTGTCGATGATGTGAGCTTTGCGGTATCGGCCGGCGAGGTGCTGGCGTTGGTCGGTGAATCCGGCTGCGGCAAATCACTGACGGCCTCCGCAATCATGCGTCTGCTTCCATCCTCCGTGCGACAAACCTCTGGTCGGATAACCCTCGCCGGCCAGGAGATTTCCGCTCTGCCCGAACGCGCGATGCGCGCTTTGCGAGGCCAGCAAATGTCGATGATATTCCAGGAGCCTCAGGCAGCCCTGGACCCGCTCTCGACAGTGGGAAAGCAAATCGCCGAGACATTGCGCCTGCCGTGGCAACAGGCGCGACCGACAGTCCTTCGCATGCTTGAGGAGGTCGGCATCTCCGACCCTGCGCGGCGGGTGACGGAATATCCCTTCGAGCTATCCGGAGGTATGTGCCAGCGTATTATGATTGCATCGGCGTTGATCAGTCGGCCGCAGTTGCTGCTGGCCGACGAGCCGACAACAGCACTCGATGTCACCATCCAGGCGCAAATCCTAGACCTGCTGCGTCGCCTCGCTCTGGAACGCGGCACCGCCGTGGTATTGATCACCCACGACATGGGCGTCGTCGCAGACATCGCCGATCGCGTGGCGGTGATGTATGCCGGTCGCATCGCCGAGATTGGCACAACAACGGAAGTGTTTGCCCAGCCACGTCACCCTTACACGAAATTGCTTCTGACCTCGATCCCGCGCTTGTCTGACCAACCCAAGTCCGAATTGGCCGTGATTCCAGGACTGGTTCCCACACCAAAACAATTTGGCCCAGGCTGCCGCTTCAACGGCCGCTGTCCCAATGCGGATGCTCGATGTGCAAAGTCTGTCCCTCCATTGGAGACACTTGGCACAGACCACGCCACCGCCTGCTGGTGGACAGGGCGGGTTACATGACCGCAGTTTTGAGCGTGCATGACCTCATCGTCTCCTACCCCAGTCGGGACCGAAACCGTCCACCGATACGGGCAGTCAACGGCGTCACTCTCAACATCCAGCCTGGTGAGGCCCTAGGATTGGTTGGGGAATCCGGCTGCGGCAAGTCCAGTTTGGCCAATTCGATTGTCGGATTGGTGCAGCCGAGTTCCGGCTCCATTCTGGTGCGTGAGCAAGAGATTGTCGGCGCCGACAGAACAACGCTGCGAGCGATGCGCGCGCATGTGCAGATGGTATTCCAGGACCCTGCGACATCGCTCAACCCGCGCATGCGGATCGGCACCGCCATCGGAGAGCCTTTGCTTGTGCGTGGCCTTGCCCGCGGGGCAGCGCTTCACGATCGCGTGCTGGCACTGCTCGACGAGGTCGGTCTGCGGCGTGATCAGGCCGATATGCTGCCACACCAGCTCTCTGGTGGCCAACGCCAGCGCGTCGTCATTGCACGCGCCCTGGCTCTGCGCCCCGCGCTGCTGGTGTGCGACGAGCCAGTCAGTGCCTTGGATGTCTCGGTGCGCGCCCAAATTCTAAACCTTCTGGTGGAGCTGCAAGCACGAAACGGGATGGCGAGCCTTTTCGTATCGCATGATCTCGCCGTGGTGCGTCACGTCTGCGATCGTGTTGCCGTCATGTACCTTGGCGAGATCGTAGAACTTGCGCCCGCCGCGACACTCTATGCCACGCCACGTCACCCTTACACCGCGGCTTTGCTTGCCGCTGTGCCCGAACCTGATCCGATATTGCAACGGAGCAAGGTCCGCGTGCCGCTGGCTGGCGAAATTCCGAGCCCCGCCAATCCGCCAAGTGGGTGCCGGTTTCACACCCGTTGCCCCAAAGCCATTTCGATATGCGCTGTGACACCACCTGCCCTCCGGCATATCGCGGACACTGAGATTGCGTGCCACCTTGCTTGACAGTGATCAACTCACGTCATGAGCCAATCAGAGGCGTCGCAAGAAGATCACTTTGGCGCATTCGTCGCATTCAGTGACCGCAGCTTATTGACGGATCATGGTTCGTTGAAGCGGCTACGCTTCGCTGTGAAGGATTTGGTCGAGACCAGCGGTCGTCTGCCATCATATGGCCTCTCCGCGCCATCAGGACCGTTGCCGCAATCAGACGCACCTGTGCTCACACGGCTGCTTTCCAGCGGGACGAGCTTGACCGGCTTCACCAAAATGACACCACTTGCCTACGAGCCTTCCGGCGATAACCCTGTGCAAGGTCGCCCGCAAAACCCATGGAGCGCACGGCATATTTGCGGCGGTTCTTCCTCTGGCTCGGCAGTTGCGGTGGCCGCGCGGTTGGTCGATTTCGCGCTGGGCTCCGACACTGGTGGCTCACTGCGAATTCCCGCCCATTGCTGCGGTGTTGCCGCCTGGAAACCAACGTATGGACTTGTCCCCGTTGCTGGCACAATGGAACTTGCCCCGTCACTGGACACGCTTGGCTTCATTGCCAATGAGTGCGAAATACTGCTGCATGTCGCCAGCGTATTTGACGCACAATCTTGTACACCAATCTCATCTGTGCGTGTTGCACGAGACGTGGCTTTAGGCTTCGCACCCGATATTGTTGCGGGATTGGAACGCGCCGCATCAGCGCTCCGTTCACTGGGATATTCGCTGGCGGACGCGGAAATATCGCCTCTCATAACAGCCTGCGACTCACCCGTGCTGACCGTGATGCAGGCAGAGGCGGCACGCGTCAATTTATCCCGGATTGAGGCGGGTGGACTGGACGCAACGCTCTCAGCACGGCTTCGCAAGGGAATGGCAATCGACGCCGCGGCACTTCTAAAGGCCAAGAATGACCTTCACCTCCTGGCCGAAAACGATTGGCTCACGTTGCTCGGAGCTTCAAACGCGGTACTCTTGCCGGTGATGCGCAACCGCACACCAGAAGTGAATGTGTGCGACCCAACATCGCCTCAATTTTCACCTCGCACGCTCTACGAGCTATCGGCACTGACACGCTGGGTAAATGGCCTCGGCCTGCCAGCAGTTGCAATTCCAGTGGGTTTAGACGGCGAAGGCCTGCCGATCGCTGTTCAGCTCGTAGGGTGCCGCGGCAGTGATCTCACTCTGCTTGGCTTGGCGTGCGCCTTGCAAAGCGCGGTTGCCTCGGTGCCACCTGCACCCGCTTCATATGGATCTTCAGCATGACCGGCCCTGCCGCCTCTTCCGCACTATCGCATATGCGCGTACTTGACCTCACCCGCGTGCGGGCTGGGCCGACATGCTGCCGGATTTTGGCGGATTTTGGCGCGGACGTGATCAAGATCGAGGCCCCAGATGGCGTTGATCCAAACGAAAGCATGTCCGGTGCGCGGCTGGGCTACGACATGCAGAACCTCCATCGCAACAAACGCTCCATCACACTCAATCTGAAAAAGCCAGCCGGACTACAGGTTTTCATGAAGATGGTGGCGACCGCAGACGTTGTGGTGGAAAACTATCGTCCAGACGTGAAGGAACGCCTCGGCATCGACTACGAAGCACTGAAATCGGTCAATCCGCGCATCATTCTGGCCTCAATCTCAGGCTTTGGTCAGTCCGGTCCGTATCGCACCCGTGCTGGTTTCGATCAGATCGCGCAAGGGATGGGTGGCCTGATGTGGGTGACGGGGCTGCCGGAACAAGGACCAGTGCGTGCCGGTGTTGCGGTGGCGGATTCCACGGCTGGTGTTTACGCGGCAACGGGCATTCTGGTGGCCCTGGCCGAACGCGAGAAGTCGGGAACTGGCCAATGGGTTCACACCTCGCTGCTCGAAGCGCAAATCGCACTGTGCGATTTCCAAGCAGCACGTTACCTCATCGATGGCGTGGTTCCGGGGCAGGCCGGCAATGATCATCCCTACTCCACCCCGATGGGTGTGATGCAGACGGCTGACGGCTTCATCAATCTCGGCGTCGGTGGCGACGGACAATTTCGCGCCTTGTGCAGGACGCTCAACTTAGAAGGCCTCGCCGATCATCCCGATTACGCAACAGGCGAAATGCGCTTTCGCAACCGTCCGGCGCTCACAGCACTGCTCGCACCCATCTTTGCCGCGGAGAAATCAGCCACACTGCTCAAAAAGCTGGAGGCGAACTCGGTCCCGGCCGGGCCGATCTACAAGATGGATGAGGTCTTCGCTGACCCGCAGGTGGAGCATCTCGGCATCGCGCAGCCTCTCACACATCCTGAGCGTGGTGAAATCCGCGTCGTTGGCCAGCCCATCACCCTCTCCCGCACGCCCGCGACCATTGTCTCACCGCTGCCTGACAAAGGCGCGCATTGCGTTATGGTGCTGCAGGAAGCGGGACTGTCCGCCGATGAGATCGCAGCCCTGCGGGCCGAAGGAGTAATCTGAGTTTGAACACCGACACGCAAGTGCCTCAGATCGTCTATCGCGTCGAGAACGGCGTGGCATGGCTGGTCATCGATCAGCCAGCCAAGATGAACGCCATGCGATTGGAGATGTGGATCGGTTTGGCCGAAGCGCTTGCGCAGGCAGACGCCGATCCCGCCGTGTGCGCAATCGCACTCACGGGTGCCGGAGAGCGCTCGTTTTGTGCTGGTGCCGACATCTCTCAGTTCGGCGAAAAGCGCTCAACGCCCGCAGATGTGCTGTACTACGACCACGCCGTCGAACGCGCCTGTGCTGCACTGGGTGGCGCGCAGAAGCCGACCATTGCTGTCATCTCCGGAATTTGCTTCGGCGGCGGCATGGAGTTGGCGATGTATTGCGATCTGCGCATCGCGTCATCTACCAGCCGCTTCCGCATTCCCGCCGCCCGGCTTGGCCTTGGCTACGGCTATGGCAGCATCGAACTCATGGCCCGCAAAATCGGCATCGGTCCGGTGGCAGATCTGCTGATCAGCGCACGTATCATCGAAGGTGCGGCGGCGTTACGAATGGGGATTGTCAACGCCCTGTTCGACGCAGAGACTTTCCGCGTCGAGGCACAGTCCTACCTCGCCATGATTGGCAAGAACGCGCCTTTGACGTTGAAGGCGATCAAGCGTGCCCTGATCGAACTCACCCGTCCCGAGGCAGCACGAGATATTGGTGCCGTGGACGAATTGGTCGCGGCCTGCTTCGCCAGCCAGGATTACCGCGAAGGGCAGCTTGCCTTTCGCGAAAAGCGAGACCCGGTGTTCACTGGGTGTTAGTCGAACCGAATATCAACGAAGGAGAGAGGCAATGAAGCGTCGGACGATCCTTGGGGGACTTCCTGCCCTAGGCCTTGCAGCGACCATTTCGCACCCGGCGCGGGCCGACGCGATGACACTGACCGTAGGCTATGAGAAGGTCGGGCATCTCGCCCCCATCCTCGCGGCTGCGGACGATCTGAAAAAGACGGGCATGGACGTGAAGCTTGTCGAATTCGTTCGCTACGCCGATGCGCGCACCGCACTTCTGGCGGGCTCGCTTGATGTCGCAGCCGTGGGCCCAGCTGATCTGGCGATTTCATTGGCCAACGGCTCGAACAGCATGGTTGGCCTCATGGGGGTCGGGGCATCGCCAAAATACGTCATTGGTCGGACCGGCACGAAATTCGACAGCTGGGACGATATCAAGGGCAAGAAGATCGCAATCGCTCCAGGTTCCGCCGTGTGGTTCCAATTCGCGGCCACGCTGATCGAACGTGGCATCGCCTACAACTCGTTCACAGCGGTGAACATTCAGGGCGCTGGTACGAATCTCGACACCGCGCTCGACAAGGGTGAAGTTGATGCGATCGTCACATGGGAGCCATTTGAATCGATCCCAGTGATCAAGGGCTACGGCTACTTCGCCAAGAATCTCGACTACTCCATCTCAAAAGCGGTCGGTGCCGAACTTGGCATGTTGGTCGCCAACAAGGCCGCTGCTGACGGCAAACGCGCCGCTGTGCAGGCATTCGTGACCGCTTACGTCACCAAGATGAAGGAACTCGGCGCGTCACCCACGAAATTTGGCGAAGCGATCGCGGGTATGACTGGTATCGAGCTGCCGGTCTCCGTCAAGATTGCTGAAATCATCAAGTTGGGCCCGGTCATCACACCGGCGCAGATCAAGGCGCAGGCCAAGGCATTCAACGATCTTGGCGTGATCCCGAAGGATGTCTCCGGTGAGATCGACAAGTTCTGGGATGGTTCATTCCTCGACACGGCGATGAAGGCCTGATGACATCGTCGCGTGTCCGCCGCTGGCTGCTCGCCATTGTTCTGCCGATAGCCGCGGTCGGACTTTGGCAAGCGGCAGGCACCGACGGGTCCCTCGCAGGGGGCGCGCTACCGACCCCGGACCGGGTATGGCGTGCATGGGTCACTTGGGCGTTCGGCCATGCCGGTCCAATGACACTCTCGCCCTATGTCGGAACCTGGGCTGAAGCGGTCGGCCATTCGGCGGAGCGGGTGGCGAAGGGCTTCGCCGTAGCCATCCTGCTCGGCGTTCCCTTGGGTGTGCTGATCGGCTGGTCGCGCTTGGTTTCGGCGATGGTTGATCCATCGATCCAGTGGCTACGGCCGGTTCCAATCACCGCCTGGCTGCCGATCTCCCTTGCCATCTTTGGCATCCGCGATTTCGGTGCAATCTTTCTGATCACCATTGGAGCCTTCTACCCAATCGTTATCAACACCACCCAAGGTGCGCGTGATGTCGAAAAGAACTGGATCCGCGCCGCCTTGATGATGGGGGCGAAACCGTTCGATATCCTCCGCCGGGTCATCTTGCCCGCAGCCCTGCCCTCGATCTTTACCGGATTGCGCATTGGCCTTGGGATTGGCTGGACGGCGGTGATCGTAGCCGAAATGGTCGCAGTGAAATCCGGGCTCGGCTACGTACTTTGGGATGCCTATTATGTGGGACGAATGGATATTGTGATCGCCGATATGGTGTCGATCGGCCTGTTCGGCTTCCTGTCAGACTGGGCCATCGTGCGTCTTGAAATGTGGGCGCTCAACTGGCGCCGCCTGCAATCGTTCAATCAGTAGGAATGCCGATGGGCACGATCCAATTCTCATCCGTCGGCAAAACGTATCCGGGCGGCGTACTCGCGCTGGAAAACGTTAATTTCACAGTAGGTGAAGGCGAGTTCGTAGCTTTGCTCGGCCCATCCGGATGCGGGAAATCAACGCTGCTCAATCTGATTGCGGGCTTTGAGAGGCTCAGTGATGGGCAAATGAGCTTCAACGGCCAGGGCGTTACCAAGCCCGGCCCAGACCGTGGCGTGGTGTTTCAGGAGGCTTCGCTGCTACCCTGGCTGAATGTGTGGGAGAACGTGGTGTTCGGCCCCAAGGTGCAAGGTATGCCACGCAATATCTACGAGCCGCGCGCGCAGGAGATCCTGCGCGTTATGGGCCTGGAGAAGTTCCACAAATCCCTGCCCGTCCAGCTCTCCGGCGGGATGCGCCAGCGCGTTGGCATAGCGCGGGCGTTGGTGATGCAGCCGAAGGCTTTGCTGATGGACGAGCCATTCGGCGCGCTCGACGCACAAACCCGCCTTTCCATGCAGGAATTGCTGCTCGATATCTGGCAGTCTCTCAAAACCACCGTCCTGTTCGTCACCCACGACATCGACGAGGCGATTTTGCTGGCCGACCGAGTATGCGTGATGACGGCACGACCTGGACGGATTACACGGGACATTCGCATCGATATTCCCCGGCCGCGCAGCATCAACACGCTCACCTCAGGCGATTTCACCACCTATAAGGCGATGATCATGGCCGAGATGCGCGGCCTGCATCCACATCACTGAGGAGACACGGTTTCATGGCCAATCCGCGCATTCCTTACCGTCTGAGTTCAGCGCACCCCAAACTTCCGCCGCTCGATGGCAAGACCATTCTGGTGCACCTTGTGGTGAACGTGGAGCATTGGGTGTTCGAAAACGCAATGCCGCGCACCATCATCACGCCGCCACACGGCAAGGAGACCGTGCCGGATATTCCGAATTTCTCCTGGGCGGATTACGGCATGCGTGCCGGCATGCCGCGTATTCTCGACTTGCTGGAGGGGCTTCCCGTTTCAACCAGTTTCAACGCCGGCGTGATCGACGCCTATCCGCAGGCGGCTACAGCGATGTTAAAAGCTGGCTGGGAATTCATCGGCCATGGCATGCACCAAAAAGCCACGAACCATGTTGAAGGTGGCGAAGCCGCACTGATTGAAGCATGTCTCGATAAAATTCATTCCTTCACCGGCACACGCCCGCGCGGCTGGCTCTCACCAGGCCTGCGAGAGACATTGGATACGCCGGATCTGCTCAAGGCGGCTGACATTGATTACGTGTGCGACTGGGTCGTCGATGATCTGCCGTCGTATATGACGACCAAGCACGGCAAGCTTGTCGCGATGCCCTACAATCTTGATGTAAACGATTCGATTATCTACGCCGTCGAACGTCACGCCACAGGTGAAATGCTGAAACGCGTGCGGCACACGCTGGAATGCTTTGAGAACGAAAGCAAAGACAACATCCGTATCTTCGCCATCGGACTGCATCCTCATCTGATTGGCGTACCACATCGTATTCACGAATTGCGAGGCATGCTCGACCTGTTCCGCGCAAGCTCACGCGTGGCTTTTGTCAACGGCAGCACTATCTACGATTGGTTCACCGCACATCAGCCACCTATTGCCTGATCATCAACCGTATATCGGGGAGACAAGATCAGACGGCTCCCCAAAATCCGGCCCACGATCAGCCTACGCTGCCTTGAGTTGCTCGCGCGTGAGCCGCGATATAACGAAATCAGTGTCCATGACATCGCCAAAGGTGAGATAAAACGCACGAAGCGAAGCCTGGTGCTCATCCATGTTGGCCGCGGCGTTGGCATCAGTAATCATCACCACTTTAAAGTTTGTCATCATCGCATCGCGTGCCGAGCTTTCGCAGCAGACGTTGGTAACAGTCCCAGTAATCAGCACTGTATCGAACCCACGCGCGCGCAACCGATCGGGCAACTCCGACGCACCGGGCAGAAAGGCGCTGAAGCGATATTTCCTGATGATCTCATCGGCCGGATGCACCACCAGCGCCGGCCAAAGCTCATGACCTTCGGTGCCCTCCGACATTGCGGCCGAACGCTTGCGCCGCCCATCGGGCGTCGACATCTCGTGCATCACCGACCACGACGCGAGACAGCTTTCATCGTGAGTGTTCTTGATCCAGAACACGCCACCACCCGTCGCGCGCACGGCATCCGCAAGGCGGTTCACGTTCGGCACAATGTCTCGCGCCATAGGGCACACGGCATGGCCCACACGTTCATCCATAAAGCCGTTCTGCATATCTATGACCACCAAGGCCGTCCGCGTCGGGGCGAGGTCGGCAAAGGGGTGAAGGGTACCACGGCGGGCGAGAACGCGGGCAGAGACATCTTCTGAAACATCAAACCAGTTCATTGCGATCTCCATCTCTACAAAGGTAAGGCACGCCAGCAGCGCACCATGCGGTCGGCAACTGGGTAGGTGGGGTGTGGAAATCCATCATTGCAGGCCGGTAACGCCTTGGCACAACGCGGCGCAAAGCTGCATCCGGGCGGCAGCCGTCGCAAATCCGGGGGGCTGCCGGGAATGGCGGCTATGTCCTGATCTGGCGACTGATCGTGAACGGTCGAAGCGAGCAGGCCCGCGGTATAGGGATGCAATGGCGCCCGTAAAACATCATCTACGGGCCCTTCCTCAATGATCCGCCCTGCATACATCACCGCCACGCGGTCAGCGATCTCGGCGGCCACACCCAGGTCGTGCGTCACAAATATCGTGCTCATACCAAGCTCTTTCTGCAACCTGCGCAGCAGAACGAGCACCTGGATCTGAACAGTCGCATCAAGTGCGGTCGTCGGTTCATCGGCAAGAAGCAGTTGCGGCCCGCACGATAATGCGAGGGCAATCATCGCTCGCTGACGCAATCCGCCCGAGAGCTCGTGCGGGTATGCGTCAATTCGACGCTCGGGCGAGGGAATTTTGACAAGGTCAAGTAACTCAATGGCCCGTTTCCGAGCCTCGGCCCGACTGCCACCCTTGTGCCGGCGGATTGCCTCCATCAAATGCTGTCCGATCGTGTAGACCGGATCGAGAGCGGTCATAGGCTCCTGAAAGATCATCGCAACGGTGCCGCCCCGGAACGAGCGCAATGCATTTCCCTGCAAGGCCAGAACATCGCGCCCGCCCAATGTCACCTTGCCCGCAATTCGAGCGCGCTTTTCTGGCAACAGTCGCATCAATGCGCGCAAGGTTACGGATTTCCCAGATCCTGATTCGCCAAGAAGGCAGAGTACCTCTCCAGGTTTCAGATTGAATGTCGCGTCACTGACAGCGTGAACCGTAGCCTCGCGGGTGACAAAATCCACCGAAAGGCCATCGACATGCAGAAGTGGCAAACTCGCGATCCCGCCATCCATCAGTGCAACCCCGCTTTGCTATGCCCGGAAGCAGGATCTTGCATGTGGCAAGCCGCAACATGAGAGTCCCTTCCGTCCCACGCGCCAAGTTCTGGCATCTTCGCCTCACAAACCCCCTCTGCATTCGGGCATCGGGTACGAAAGCGGCAGCCTGACGGCGGATTGATCGGGCTTGGTGGATCACCCACCAACGGCGGCGCATCAACGCGCTGGCGTGCATCCATTGAAAGCCGCGAGCCGAGTAAGGCCTGGGTATAAGGGTGGCGCGCTTCGGAAAATACGAGACTGGCCGGGCCAAGTTCCACGACCTGCCCCAAATACATCACCAGAACGCGATCACTGATGTAACGCACCACGTTCAAATCATGGCTGATAAAAAGATAGGTAAGATTCAGAGTGCGCTTCAGTTCACGCAGCAAATTGAGCACCTGTGCCTCGACAGATTTGTCCAGGGCTGAAACTGCCTCGTCAAGAATGACCATCCGCGGATTCATAGCCAACGCCCGCGCGATGTTCACACGCTGCTTCTGGCCGCCTGATAGTTCATGTGGATAGCGTGGCCCGAACAGGTCTGGCCTGAGACCGACCTTAATCAGAATCTCTTGTGCCAGCCTACGTGATTCCGATTTGCTGCGACCGTTGACCATAGGCCCGAACGCCACTGAATCCTGGACCGGCATTCGCGGATTGAGCGAGGAATAACTATCCTGGAAGACCATCTGCACCTGTCGGCGCAACTCAGCCACGCTGATACCGTCCGGCGCTGCCACCGCATCGCCATCAAACACCAATTCACCCGAATCTGGCTCCACCAAATGCAATAAAACCCTCGCCAGGGTAGACTTGCCACACCCCGACTCTCCCACAACACCTAGCGTCTCACCTTTGAAAAGCGTGAACGAAATCCCGTCCACTGCTCGCACCACGGCCCCCTTACCAGCACCCTTGACGCGAAAATGCCTTTTCAGATCACGAACAATGAGCATGGGCTGGGCCGAGCCGCCACGGTCACGGACATCAACGTAGGGTTTTATATCCAGCGCCGCACTCATATCCGCACATCCATCGCGGCGCGCACGCCGTCACTCACAAGGTTGAAGCAGATCGACGTTATAAAGATGGCGATCCCGGGCATGGCACACCCGAGCGGGTCTACATAGATCGACTGACGCAAGGTGCTCAGCATCAATCCCCAATCTGGCTCGGGTGGCTGTACGCCGAGGCCCAAAAATGACAAGCCAGAGGCGAGCAGAATGCTGACGCTCACCAAGCTGGACGCATAGATAAAGACTGGGCCGAGCACATTGCCCAACACGTGATGGCGAATAATAGCGAAAGTCCCAGCACCTGATGCGCGTGCAGCCTCAATATAATCGAGGTTCTTCACCTGCGAAGTCGCGGTCTCTGCCACACGACACATAGCTGGAATGAAGACGAGACTGAGAGAGATGATGCCATTGAAAATTCCACCTCCCATCGCCCCCGAAATAGCCACGGCCAATAAGATTGAAGGAAACGCATAAAACACATCCATTGTGCGCATAATTGCAGTATTGGCGACCTTGCCGGCAAAGCCGCCGATCACGCCAAGCGTTCCGCCAATCATCACCGCGATTGCCACGGGGGCCAGGCCCATAATGAGAGAGATACGGCCACCATAGATCAGTCTGCTCAGCATATCGCGACCAAGCTCATCGGTGCCAAGTGGATGGCCGCGCCAACCCATCGGCTTAAGCCGCCCAACGATGCTTTGCGCGTATGGATCGAATGGTGCCAGCAGCGGGGCAAACACAGCGATGAGGATAATCACCAGCACGACTGCACCGAATATCAAGGTGATCCAGTCATGGCTGAGCCGGTAGGCCACGGATTGCCAGTAACCCCGCACCTTGGTGGCCGGTGCACTATCATATTCAGCGGCAGCTCCGGGCGCTGACAATATGGCTTGATCGCTCATGCCCGCCTGATCCTTGGGTCCAGTGTGGCTTGCAACAGATCGACCACCAGATTGGTGGCCACGAATACAAGTGAAAGAGCAAGAATGGTTCCCTGCAGCACCGGAATGTCACGGTTAATGATCGCTTTGTTCAGCAAAAACCCGCTGCCGGGCCACGTGAACACCGTTTCAACCAGGATTGAACCGCCCATCAGGTAGCCGAATTGGAGGCCCATCACGGCCAGCACCTGCGGCGACGCATTTTTGAGGACATGACGGATCACCGCACCTTCCCCCAGCCCCATCGCACGCAAAGTCGTCACAAATTCCTGACTGCGCACCTCGGCCACAGCCGCCCGCGTGGTGCGGGCGATAATGCCGATCGGGATCATAGTCAGCGTGACCACCGGCAGCACGAGAAACTGCGCATCGCTCCAACGCCAAAGACTGAACGCGGCTGAACCGGATTTGCCCATGCCGCTGGCAGGCAAAACCATATATTCAACTGCGAATACGATCACGAGCACCAAGCCAAGCCAGTAATTCGGCAGACTGACACCAATCACGGCCGCACCCGTTACAATGCGGTCGAGAATACGGCCGGGGTAACAGCCAGCAATTGCCCCCATCGCGAAGCCGGTCGCGAATGCCACGGGAACTGCGAACAATGCGAGCATCGCCGTGTTCGCGAGGGAGCCAAATACTTCCAGCGTTACCGGCCGACGGCTCGCAATGGATCGCCCGAAGTCACCCTGCACCACATGCCACAGCCAGATGGCGTACTGCACAGGGACAGGCCGGTCAAAGCCATATTCGTGTTTCACAATCGCAATCGTCTCAGCCGTCGCATCTGGTGGCAGCACGGTCTGCAAGGGATCGCCAGGTGCCAGATACACCAGCGAGAAGCAGACGATGCTGACGCCAATTGCGATTGGCAGGGCAAATAAAATTCGCCTGATGATGTAGCCGAACATGGAGGAATACTCCTATGGGTCGACGCTAATTGGAGTAAGATCCTGGAACCAGTTCTGAGACTGAATAAACCCTTTCACTTTTGGTGAGAGCGCACGCGGGTTAAGGTCGTGCACGACGAAGATCATCAAGGCCTGCTCTGATTCGTATTCATGCAGCTTGGTGAGCAGCGCCATACGCTTGGTGGCATCGAACTCCTCAAAAATCTGCGTCACCAGTGCATCTGCCTCGGGCGTTTTGAAGTGGCCCCAGTTGCTGCCTGCCGGAGACCAATACGCAGATGCAACGGGCTTGATGATGGCACTGACGGGGTCCAGCAGCCCGCGCGAGGCATTCATGCCGTCCACATTCGGATATTTCGGAACACCGGACCGGCTAACGTCGAGCAAAGCGTTCCAGTCCATCACATCAAGATTGACGACGAAACCTGCATCTTCAAGCTGCTGCTTCACCAGCTCATTCATCGGCAAAGACTGCATTTGGCCAGAGCCGGAGGTGGAGATTGCCAGTGTGACCTTGCACGGCAGGCAGCCAGCCTCCTTCAGCAGCGCGCGCGCTTTGTCCTTGTCAAATTTGTAGACAACAGGATGGCCGTAATACGGAAGGGTCGGTGGCACCTCGGCATATTCCGGAATGGCAAAGCCGCCAACGAGATCGACCACGTCGTCCCGGTTGATCGCGTAATTGGCGGCCTGCCGCACCTTCAAATTGGTGAACGGGCCACGCGTGAAGTTGAGGATATAAGGCCAATTGTGCGGATAAGTGTTTGTTACGATCTGCATTCCGCCCTTTTTAAGGACGGGCACGGCGTCCGGCGCGGGGGCCTCGATAAAGTTCACTTGGCCGGACAGCAAAGCTGCGGTGCGGGTTGCGGCTTCGGGCATCGGCAGAATGATCAGCCGATCCTGCTTTGGCACACGAGCCTTATCCCAATATTCCTTGTTGGGCGTGAATTCCATCCGCTCATGCGGCGTCATGCTTGCGAAACGATATGGCCCAGTCCCAGATGGAGCCTTGGCATAGGCGTCCCAGTCCAGCTTCAGCGCCTCTGCACGGCAACGGCTGACCATCAGCACATAGGCCATGTCGTAAGGAAACAGAGATTCCACAAACTTCGTTTTGATAGCGACAGTGTGGTCATCTATCTTTTCGATGCCGTCGTAGTTGGTCAGATAAGCGCGGGAAAGTGCGAATTGCTGGGTTAGAAACTGCGGTGCCTTCTGATCGCTGATACGCGCGAAATTCCACATCACATCATCGGCGGTAAAATCGCAGCCATCATGCCACTTCACACCTTGGCGCAAAGTAAATATCCAACGCTTGCTGTTCGCCGGGTCGATATGCCACTCGCTGGCAAGCCCCGGCTTGATGTCGGATGGCTTGTCCTTTGATGACAGATCCCAATTGATCAAAGCGTCGTAAAGGTTCCAACCCACAAAGCGAAAGCCTTCAAAACCTTGATCGGGGTTGCCGGTATCAACAGGCAGATCACCCGCCGTCATTGCAACGGTCAGCACGCCCGCGGCCCTGGACGACTGGAATGGAACAATTGAAAGAGCCATCGCTCCAAGGAGGGCGCAGCGCGTGGTGAAGACAGTCAACCGCGACATCAATACCTCCAAGTTGGCTCAGGCCAATACGTTACAACTGGTCCATTCAAAGGCTACGGCGATGTCCAAACTTTGGGCAAGAATTAATTTAATGACTATTTTTTTATCTGAGCAGCTTTGTTTTAGTTCATTTGCGCATTTTTTAAGCATTTTTAGAACTGTGCCGTGGGGAAATTGGTCTGACAAAGCTGATTTTAAAGCAAAATGCCAATGGCATAGGCTGTGCAACCATTGATCCCCGAAAGAAATGACTGACCGTTGTGGCAAGAAGCACTAGGCTTGGACCCACTGATGCAAGCTGAAAGGGATTGGCATGCCCAAAACATCGCTCCAGGATTTCGAGGCCATGGTTCGCCGCACGGGCGTCATCCTCACCACCGCGCAAACGGAACATATTTACGAAGGCTGGGGCTACATTGAGCCGATGCTGGAGCGTATCCGTGCTCATGGCCGCGACCGCGCCGCTGAGCCGGCTCATATTTTTCTTCCTGACGTCTTTGATGCGGAGAAGTTGTGATGCAGACACCAACAATCGCAGAAGCCGCTACGCTTCTCGCCGCACGCAAAATTTCACCCGTTGAATTGGCTCAGCAATGTCTCGACAAGATCGAGGCGGTGGATAGCAAGCTGAACAGTTTCATTGTCGTCGCCAAAGAGCGCGCGCTACAGGATGCCCGTGCCGCAGAAGCCCGCCTCATGGCTGGCACAACAAAGGGCAAGCTCGACGGAATTCCCATCGCGCACAAGGATATTTATGGAACACGCGGCATAGCCACGACCGCGCACTCCAAACTTCTTCAGGGTTGGGTGCCGACCGAGGACGCGTTTACAGTCACCAAGCTGGCTGAGGCCGGAACAGTGATGCTCGGTAAACTCGCAACGCATGAATTCGCATTCGGAGGCCCCTCGTTCGATCTGCCCTGGCCACCCGCGCGCAATCCTTGGAACCCTGCTCATTTCACGTCAGGTTCGTCCAGCGGCACCGGTGCTGCCGTGGCGGCAGGGCTCATCCTAGGTGGAACTGGTTCCGACACTGGTGGCTCCATCCGCGGGCCGGCCGCACTATGCGGTATTGCCGGCATCAAGCCGACCTACGGCCTGTGCAGCCGTAGCGGTATACTGCCGCTGGCATTCTCGCTCGATCACGCAGGCCCAATGGCTTGGACGGTGGAGGATTGCGCGCTTCTGCTGCAGGCTATGGCCGGGCACGACCCTGCCGATCCAGCCAGTGCCAACCGCGACATTCCAGATTTCAATGCCGGAATTGGCCGCGACGTGAAGGGGCTGCGTATCGGAGTCGTTCGTCATTGGCACGAGACCGACAGCCCGGTTTCTCCTGCGGTGCAGGAGGGCATCAACTCTGCCGTTGCCATCTGGCGCGACCAGGGCGCGGAGATCGTCGATGTCGTACTGCCCTCATTGTATGAATATCAGGCAGCCAATTTCGTGATCCTCACGGTAGAGGCGTTCAGCCTGCATGAGCCTTGGATGCGCGGCCGGTTCAATGATTATGGCGAACTGTTGCGTGACCGGATGATCATGGGTGGGCTGATGGCCGGCACGGATTACCTGCAGGCGCTGCGTCGTCGTCGCGAACTGTGCGCCGTTACCGCCGCCGCCGCGAAAGATGTCGATGTGCTCGTCACCGCAGGAGCTGCCGCGGAAGCACCCCGCATCGATAGCATTCCGAAATGGACAAATTTGGAGAAGCCCGGCTTCACCAATCCGTTCAACATCACGGGATGGCCCGCAATCTGTGTGTGTTCCGGTTTTGGCGAAGGCGGCCTGCCGGTGTCCGTCCAGATTGCGGCCAAACCATTCCAAGAACCACTGCTGTTCCAGGTGGCCGACGCCTTCGAGAAGGCCGCAGGACTGCGCGGCATCCGTCCTTCACTGAGCGCCACGCCGCCTCACGTGGCGAAGGGGCTGGCTGATGCCGGTCTGAATCTGCTGCCAGGGCAACTCGATCTCATGCCGGAAATGGTCGCCGAACTCGCCGCCGGAGCCGCCGCACTGAAAGGTGCAAGACCCTACAGCCAAGATCCAGCAGGCGTGATGCATCTTCCGGTGGGGGGCTGAACAATGGACGCAAATATCAGCAGCGATGCCGGCCTGCTCACCATCGCAGATGCAGGCGAACTCATCCGCACCGGCAAGCTATCGCCCTTGGAGCTCACCACACGAACCTTTGCGCGTATCCATAAGCTGGACGATCAGCTGAAAAGTCATATCCTCCTCACCGAGGATGCTGCGATGTCGCAGGCAAAGGCGGCTGAGGCGGATATCGCTGCCGGCAAATGGCGTGGCCCACTGCATGGTATCCCGATTGGGCTTAAAGATATCTACAACACAGCCGGCATTGCCACGACCGGCCACTCCGCCCTGTTCAAGGACCATGTGCCGAGCGAGGACGCAACCAGCGTGACATTGCTGCGTGACGCAGGCGCGATTTTCACTGGCAAGCTGGCAACCTGGGAATTTGCCATTGGCGGAACCAGTTTTGACCTGCCATGGCCACCCGCACGCAACCCGTGGGACATTACACGCGATCCGTCGGGCTCCTCCTCCGGTTCGGGCGCTGCCGTAGCCGCAGGCCTTTGCCTCGGTGCCATGGGATCAGACACCGGTGGCTCCATTCGTGGCCCGGCCGCGTGGTGCGGCATCGCTGGGCATAAACCAACCTACGGATTGGTCAGCAAGGCGGGCGTACTGCCTCTATCCTACAGCCTTGATCATGCAGGGCCGATGTGCTGGACGGCTGAGGATTGCGCGCTGATGATGCAGGCGCTGGCAGGGTATGACCCCACTGATGGCTGTAGTGCCGATGTGCCAAAGCCCGACTTCTCCGACACAATAAGCCCGATCAAAGACCTGCGGATTGGCGTTGTTCGTCATTTCTGGGAAACGGACCTGCCGTGTGAGCACGATGTGGCGGCAGCGACGGAGGATGCAATCAAGCTGTTGGCTGATCTTGGCGCCATGATCAGTAACGTCACCATCGCTCCGTTTGGAGCCTATGGTGCAGCGGCGGGGCAGATTTCGCGCGCTGAGAGTTTCTCGGTCCATGAGCATTGGCTCACCACCACGCCTGAGAAATACGGTGCGATCGGACGCCAGCGCCTTTCCGCGGGTGCCTTTGTGCGTGGTTCCGACTACGTCAATGCGCAGCGCGAGCGCCGGCATCTTGTCATGGCCTTGGCGGAGACGATGAAAGACGTCGATATCTTGGTCTTCCCCACCGCGCGCAAGGTGGCCCCCGTCATCGGGACGGACCGCAGCCTGGGCGGCGCATTCTACAACCGGTTTTGCAACCTGACCGGCAGCCCGGCCTTGTCCGTGTGCAGTGGCTACTCCGATGAGGGGCTGCCCTACGGTCTACAATTCGTGGGCCGCCCCTTCGAAGACCCGTTGGTCTTGCGCGTAGGCGCTGTGTATGAGCGAGCAGCAGGCTGGCGCACTCGGCGGCCTGCGATAGCAACGGCGATGTGACGGGAGCTAGAGCCTGATAGCTTTAGGTTGACGCGTAGCCTGAGTTGCGGAGGTAGTTTGCACATTCGGTTGGCGTGAACGCTTTGAGGAGCGCACCGATGCTTCTCCAGGTTT
>CAIJTR010000145.1 GCA_903823665.1 uncultured Rhodospirillales bacterium | reverse complement strand
TGGTGGCGTGACGCTGCACGGCGAGGGCGAGTTCCTCGCTGGTCATGCCGGTGCCGTCATCGACGACCTCGATCCGGTCGATGCCGCCGCCCTCGATGATGACGCGGATGCGGGTGGCCCCAGCATCGAGCGCGTTCTCCACCAGCTCGCGGGCGGCGGCGGCGGGGCGCTCGATCACCTCACCGGCGGCGATGCGGTTGACGACGGCTTCGGAGAGAAGCCGGATGCGGCTCATGCTTCTTGGCGCAGCGCCCGGAAGCGCGCGATGAGCGCGTTGGTCGAGCCATCATGCGCGCCGGGAGGGGCACCAGGCGCAAGGTCGGGGAGGAGGTTGCCGGCCAGGACTTTGCCGAGTTCGACGCCCCATTGGTCGAAGCTGTTGATGCCCCAGACGCAGCCTTGGACGGCGACCTTGTGCTCATACAGCGCGATCAGGCGGCCGACCGAGAAGGCATCGAGGCGGGATTGCAGGATGGTGATGCTGGGCCGGTTGCCGCTGAACACGCGATGGGGGGCGACGAATGTGATCTCGGCGTCGGACACGCCACGCGCGCGCATTTCGGCCTCCACCTCGGCCAGCGTTTTGCCGCGCAGCAGCGCCTCGGCCTGGGCGAAGGCGTGGGCGGCGAGAATGCGATGCGCGTCTGGGCTGCCATGGTCCTGATTGGCGGCGAGGATGAAATCGACGGGAATGACGGAGGTGCCCTGATGCACCAGCTGCATAAAGCTGTGCTGGGCGTTGGTGCCGGGCTCGCCAAACACCACCGGGCAGGTTGGGTGCTGAACCGGATGGCCATCGAGGCCAACGGACTTGCCGTTGCTCTCCATTTCCAGCTGCTGGAGGAAGGCGGGGAAGCGGCGGAGACGGTCGTCATACGCCAACACGCAATGGGCGCGATAGCCGCAGACATCCACGTGCCAAATGCCCACCAGCGCGAGCAACACAGGGAGGTTCTCGGCGAACGGGGCAGAGCGGAAATGCTCGTCCATCGCGGCAGCCCCTTTGAGCATCGCGGCGAAGGCGGGCCATCCGGCGGCGAGAGCGATCGACAGGCCCACCGGCGACCAGAGGGAGAAACGGCCACCCACCCAGTCACGAAAGCCGAACACATGCTCAGGCTTGATGCCGAATTTCGCCACGGCGTCGAGGTTGGTGGAGAGGGCTGCGAAATGCTGGCCCACCGCCGCCTCACCGAGTGCTGCCACCAGCCACGCGCGGGCGGCATGGGCGTTGGTGGACGTCTCCTGGGTGGTAAAGGTTTTCGACGCCACCAGCACCAAAGTCGTCGCCGGGTTCAAATCCCGCGCCACGGCCGCCATGCCCAGACCGTCCACGTTGGACAGGAAACGGGGGTGCAGGATCGGCCCATCCGCCAATGTCAGCGCCTCGGTGGCCATCAG
Organism: uncultured Rhodospirillales bacterium; assembly: GCA_903823665.1. Classification (GTDB taxonomy): domain Bacteria; phylum Pseudomonadota; class Alphaproteobacteria; order Acetobacterales; family Acetobacteraceae; genus CAIQQQ01. The sequence goes on along the minus strand of CAIJTR010000145.1, from coordinate 42,415 downwards.
CGGGCCGAGATCAGACCCACCGATGCCGATGTTCAGCACATGCGTGAAGCGCAGGCCAGTCGCGCCCACCAGCGAACCATCATGGACTCGGGCCACGAACGCCTGCATCTTGGCCAACTCATCGGCCGCGATCCCGGAGGCATCGTCCCGGCCGGTTGCCGTGTCCGCCCCAAGCCCCGCCGCACGACCGTCGCGCAGCGCCATGTGCATGGCGGCGCGACCCTCGGTCTCGTTGACGCGCGCTCCCTCGAACAGCCGGTCTCGGAACGGGCTCAACCCGGCACTGCGGGCCAAAGTCTGCAACGCGTCGAGGACCGCCTGATCGATGGCGGTCTTGGAAAAATCGATGGTCAGATCATCAAGCCGAGCACTGAACCGCGCCGCACGAGACGGGTCGGCCTCAAAGAGCGCCCTGATATCGGTCGAGTGCGGCGGTTGCGCGAGGGATTGGAGGGTCTGCCAAGCCTGCGCTGTGGCAAGCTTATTGGGGTATTGGGCTTCGTGCGGCATGGCGACACCTCGCGGACAGGTCAGACGATCAAGTTTGCGAGCCTTACGGCCGCATGCGTCAGATCAGAACACGTTGCCCAGCAAAGAATTGAGCAGCGGTGTCGATTTCGGCTGAATGATCGGCGTGTCCCCGGCCTGGGTCGGCTGGCCGAGTGCCGCGTTCTCATGCAGACGCTGCGACTCCTTCGTCGGATCCACGACCGTACCAGCCTGCGGAGCCGCCTTCCAGAACATCAGCCGGTCCGTGAAGCTCGGATTGCCCGCATCGAGATGTGCCTCTTTGTTCACGTCCGTGCGAATGCCGCTCGGTGCCTGCGGACCGGAAGCGGCAAGCAATGCCTGCTCACCGGGAGAGGTTTTGCTCGCCGAACTCAGCGCCGTCTGCGGGCTCAGCGCTGCAGCGGCAGAGGCGCTGGCCGATCGTTCCTGCGGGCGAGACGCACCGGGCTGCGGCGGCTTGATGCTGAAATCAGGCGGCATCGACAATGGCGCGCGGGTGGTGACGGTGAATTCGTCCGGCGCATCACGCGTCAAGCCAATGCTGCGCGCCAGATCGTCACCGCTCCCGCAGCCGACCAAGGACATCAGCAGGGCCAGACCGGTGGCGGTCTGAACAGTCAAACGCCGGGCGCGGGTGATGATTGGCATAGAGATTGTCTAGCGCCGGTCGGCTGGCTCGGCAAGAGTCGCGGTATCCGGCTTGCGAACCATGCTGTCGAGCAGCAGCACGCCCACCCCACAGACAATCGCCGCGTCGGCCACGTTGAACACATACCAATGAAACCCAAAGGCATGCGCGTCGAGGAAATCAACCACCCAGCCGAAGCGCAACCGGTCGAGAACGTTGCCGACCGCACCGCCGGCAATCGCACCCAAGGCTGTCGCCACAATCCGCGTCTCCGCGCGGCGCAACCAGAAGAACAGCGCCACCACCACGGCAAGTGCGACGAGCGCCAAAATCCAGGCCCCCACATCACCCAGGCCGCCGAGCATCCCGAACGTCACGCCGGTGTTGCGCACGAAGGTCAGGCTGAACACCGGCAGCAACGCCACCGAGCCCAACTCCGGCAGATCCAGCCCGTTGACAATCCACCATTTGCTGGCCTGATCAGCCGCCAGCACCAGCAGAGCGGCCAAAATGCCCTGCGCCATCCGGCTCATCAGGCAGGCTCGCTGGAAACAGGCTCGCAGGCGAGATGATCGACCGCGTCGGCACAGCGCACGCACAAAGTCGGATGCTTGGCGACGGAGCCCACCTCGGTCAAGAACTTCCAGCAGCGCCCGCATTTCTCACCAGGTGCCAAATCGACGCCCAGGCTCGCGCCCTGCTCCGCCACCGAGACGATGGCAAGTTCGGCCCAGATATCCAGCGGCAGCGCTGCCGTTTCAGCCGCCGTCACCGTCAGCCTGCCCTGCAGCGAGGATTTCAGCTGGCCCGCCTTGCGCAGACCTTCCAGTTCCGTGGTGATGACACGGCGCTGCTCACGAATTTGCGCCCACCGCTCACCCAGCGCCGCATCGCGCCACGCATCGGGGATGGCCGGGAATTCCTGCAAATGCACGCTCTCCGCCTCGCCAAAGCGCGACACCCACGCTTCCTCAGCCGTGAACACCAGCACCGGGGCGAGCCAGGTGCAGAGGCAGCGATGCAGATGATCCAGAACCGTCCGCGCCGCCCGCCGCCGCAGACTGTCTGGACGATCGCAATAGATCGCGTCCTTGCGCACATCGAAGTAGAACGCCGACAGATCATTGCCACAGAACACGTGAATGGCTGGGATCACGCCGGTCCAATCATAGCTCGCCACTGCATGTCGCAGTTGGGTGTCCAGTTCCGACAGACGGTGCAACACAAATCGCTCCAGCTCCGGCATCTCGGATACATCCACCCGCTCGGCCTCGGTGAACCCGTCCAGCGAGCCCAAAACCCAGCGCAGCGTGTTGCGGATGCGGCGATACAGTTCCGCCTGCTGCTTCAAAATCTCCGGCCCGATCCGCAAATCCTCGGTGGTGTCGGAGTTCATCACCCACAGCCGCAGAATATCGGCACCGTATTTGTCGGATACTTCCTGCGGTGCCGTCACGTTGCCGAGCGACTTGCTCATCTTCCGCCCGGCCTCGTCGAGCACGAAGCCATGCGTCAGAATGGCCTTGAACGGGGCCACGCCACGTGTTCCAACTGCTTCGAGAAGCGAGGAATGGAACCAGCCACGATGCTGATCGCTGCCTTCGAGGTAAAGGTCCGCAGGCCACGGCAACCCGCGCGCCTCCAGCGTGAACGCATGGGTCGAGCCGCTCTCGAACCACACATCGACGATGTCCATCACCTGCTCATAGGCATCCGGGTCGCGCTCGTTGCCGAGAAAAACCGACGCAGGCGAGCTATACCACGCATCGGCACCTTTTTCCTTGAAAGCGGCCACGATGCGTTCCACTACATCGGGATCGCGCAACGGCGTACCGGTGGCTTTCTCGACGAACACCGGGATCGGAACACCCCAGGCGCGCTGACGGCTGATGCACCAATCCGGACGGCTGGCGATCATCGCCCCGATGCGGTTGCGGCCCTGATCCGGCACGAACTGCGTGGCATCGATGGCAGCGAGCGCCTTGCCGCGAATATCGTCCGGCCCATCCATGCGGATGAACCATTGCGGCGTGGCGCGGAAAATCAGCGGGGCCTTCGAGCGCCAGCTATGTGGATAGGAATGCACAAACTTCGTCGTCGCCAGCAGCATCCCGGCCTCGGTCAGCGCCGCAATCACCGGCGGGGCCGCCTTGTACACATGCACGCCCTCAAACCCCGGCGCGAAGTGCGTGAGCGTGCCGTCATCGGCCACCGTCTCCGGGATTTCCAGGCCATGCGCCCGGCCCAGCGCGAAATCGTCCTCGCCATGGCTGGGGGCGATATGGACCAGCCCGGTGCCCTGCTCGGTGGTGACGAAATCCGCGGTCAGCAGCGGCACCTGATGCGGATAGCCGGTATTGGCCAGCGGATGCGCGCAGATCGTGCCCGCCAGATCAGCGCCAGTGAGCACATGCACCACATGATGCGTCTCAACCTTGGTGTCGGCGCAGAACTTCGGCAGCAGCTCCAGCGCCACCACCACCGTCTCACCGGCCCGCGCCAGCGACCCCTCAGCCACGCTGTCGATGCGGGCCACCGCATATTCGATCTCCGCCCCACACGCGATGGCGCGATTGCCCGGCATGGTCCACGGCGTCGTCGTCCAGATCACCACCGAAGCGCCGTGCAGCTCCGCGCGCGGGCTGGAGATCACCGGGAAGCGCACCGTGATCGTGGTCGAGGTATGATCGTGATACTCGATCTCCGCCTCCGCCAGCGCCGTCTTTTCCACCGGCGACCACATCACTGGCCGCAGCCCGCGATACAGCGCGCCATTGAGCAGGAACTTGCCGATCTCACCGGCGATGATCGCCTCAGAGCCGAAATCCATCGTGGCGTAGCGCTCGGCCCAGTCGCCCTCAACGCCCAGCCTGCGGAACTCCTCCGCCTGGATCTTCACCCACTCGGCGGCGTAGGCGCGGCACTCGGCGCGGAACTGCAGCACCGGCACGGCATCCTTGTCGCGGCCTTCCTTGCGGTATTGCTCCTCGATCTTCCATTCGATCGGCAGCCCGTGACAGTCCCATCCCGGGATGTACAGCGCATCCTGCCCCGCCATCTGGCGCGAACGGTTGACGACATCTTTCAGGATTTTGTTCAGCGCGTGGCCGATGTGCAGATGCCCGTTCGCGTAGGGCGGGCCGTCATGCAGGATGAACTTCTCCCGCCCCTGACGCGAGGCGCGCAGCTTCTCCCAAAGCCCCATCGCCTGCCATCGGGCGAGCAGAGCGGGCTCCCGCGCAGGCAGATCGCCCCGCATCGGGAAGTCGGTGGTGGGCAGGAATACGGTACCGCGGTAATCGGCCACTACAGGTGTGTCGTTCATGATGGGTCTCGTGCGACATTGTGGCACTTAGGGCAAGGGCGCATGCGTCATCCGGCGAAAACGCCGGTCACATAATTCGCGCGGAGAGGACCCTGTTCATGGCCGGAACTATGCAGAAAGCCCGCCCCACGGGTCAAGCAAACTGCGCGCATGGGCGGCATCGGCAATGATTTGGGCGTGCAAGGCGGCAAAATCGCTGAATTTCCGCTCCGGACGGATGAACGCACACAGCGCCACTGAAAGCGTCTGGCCATAAAGGTCCTGTGCGAAATCAAACAGATGCGCCTCCAACCGTGAGATCGCGCCCTCCGCCACCGTCGGCCGCCGCCCAATATTCGCCACGCCCGGCACCAGCCGCCCGTCCGGCAGCTTTGCCCGCACGGCATAGACCCCGCGGGCCGGTTCCAAATGCTCGCCCAGCGCGATGTTGGCAGTCGGGAACCCGATCGTCCGCCCCCGCGCATCGCCGTGCGCCACAGGCCCGGTGATCGCCCAGTCCCGCCCCAGCAACTCGCTGGCCCGCTCCGGATATCCGTCCTGCAGCGCCCGGCGCACCCGGCTGGATGAGATCGGCCCCGACGCATCCGTCAGTTGCGGAACCAGCGTCAGCCCAATCCCCAGCGCCTCCGCACGCGCCGCCAGGAACTCGGTGTTCCCGCCGCGACGATGCCCAAACGCGAAATCCGACCCACAGGCCAGATGCACCGCACCCAGATGCCGGTGCAGCACATCGACCACGAAATCCTCAGCCGTCAGGTCCGAAAACTCGGCGTCAAACCGGATTTCAAAGATCTCCCGCACACCGCGTTCATGCAGCAGCACCGCCCGCTCCGGCGATGCCGTCAGCCGAAACGGCGGATCATCCGGCCGGAACAACGCCCGCGGATGCGGCTCGAACGTCACCACACCCAGCGGCGCGTCAGGCCGCGCCGAATGCGCCGCGTGCAGCAGATGCGCATGACCGCGATGCACCCCGTCGAAATTGCCCAGCGCCAGCACGCAGCCATGTGCCGAAGCGGGAACATCACGCCAATTCGAGTGCAAGGCCATCAGGTATCCAAACGCTTGGAGAGGAAGTAGCGATGATGCCCGCGCGGGTAGTCCGGGATTTCGGCAAACACCTGAAACCCGCGCTTCTCATAAAACGGCCGCGCCTGGAAGCTGAACGTGTCGAGCCACACGCCAATGCAGCCCCGTTTGCGCGCCTCTGCCTCCGCCATGTCCATCAGCCGCGAGCCCAGCCGCTCGCCGCGCAGTTCCGGCGGTAGAGCAAGGAGGTCAATGAACAGCCAGTCCCGCCCGGACCGGCCCCACAGACCGCCGATGATGTCGCCCGCCTCATTGCGCACCAGCAAAGACAGATCGCGCCGATCGCCCGGCGGAGCGAATTGGTCTGACCATGCGCGCAGACGTTCCATCACCGCGAGGCGATCATCGGCGGCCAAGGTTTCGCTGACGTCGAATGGTGAACCTTCTTGGGCGAAGCCTTCGGTTTTGGCCAGGAACGCGTCATAATGACCCGGCGGGCGATCCAGCAGGCGGCCCACTTCATGATAGCCCTGCTTGATGTAAAATCCCGGGGCCTGAAAGCTGAAGCTCTGCATCCATGCGCCGAGTGCGCCATGCCGCACAGCGGCTGCCTCCATTGCGGACAACATCCGCGCACCGTTTCGCTCCCCGCGGCGATGTTCGGGGATGAAAGCGAATTCGAGCTTGAACCAATGATACCGCACTGAGCCGAACATGCCGCCTTCGACGACACCGCGCGCATCGCGCAGGATAATCGACAGCGACACGCCAGGCGTGCTGATCCCTGTGCTGGCCTGCAGATGTGCCGCCAGCGGCACCAGAATGGCCGCGCGCAAGGATGGGTCGTTGCTGTCAGTGAGTTCGATCTGCATGCGCGTTTCTCTCGCGTTCGCCGTGGTTGGACAAGTGGGTCCGAGCCGCCCTACACCGGATGAAACGCCAAGAGGAGACGCCCCGTGTCCAACATCGCCCGCCAAGCAGCCGACCTCCTGCTCGCCGCCCGCAGCAATCCCACGAACAAACTGGCCGATCTGCCCGCCGAATTGCAGCCGAAGGACCGGCCTGAGGCCTACGCGATCCAGCACCTGATCGCCGAGACCTTCAGCGGCATCGGCGGCTGGAAAGTCGGCGTCACCGGCCCGCAACCCGATGCTGCCTTCCAATGCGGAGCCCTCCCGGCATCTGGCGTCGTCGCAAGCCCAGCCACCACCTCCGCCCACACTCTGCGCGGCATCGAGGCCGAAGTGGCGTTTCGCATCGGCCACGACCTGCCACCCCGCCCCGAGCCCTACTCCCGCGAGGAGGTGATCGCCGCCATGGTCGCAGCCCACCCGGTCATTGAAGTGCTCGACAGTCGTTACCACGACCCCGACGCCGTCTCCCCCTTTACCAATCTGGCCGACACGCAATCGCACGGCGGTCTGATCTACGGGGCTGGCCGCACCGATTGGCACGGCATCGATTTCGCAAGCGAGGTCGTCGAGCAATACGTCGACGGCGCGCTGCAAATGACCCACACCGGCAACCCCGCCGGTGACATGATCCGCCTTGTCGTCTGGATGGCCAACGAGGGTGCCGTCTGGGCCGGTGGCCTGAAAGCCGGCCAGTTTGTCACCTGCGGCAGCTGGACCGGCAAGCGCATCGTGGGCCACACCGCCCGCGTCCGCGTGCGCTACCCCAGCCTTGGCGAAGTGTTCGTCGATTACGTCTGATCCAAGTCTCAAGCTGTAGGCAGAGGTGCGGCGCTCAGGCACGACGCACCTTACCCCGGCCACCCCGCGCCGGGCGGAATACGCGGAGCCACGCGCGCCTTCTGATGGATCAACGTGTCCAACGCCGCCAGGAAATTCGAGCGATCGACCTTGGTCAAAGCAGAAGGCCCACCAGTGCTCGCCCCAATCTCGCGCAAATGCTGCGCAATCGCGCGTCCGGCCAGCGCCTGCCCGATATTATCCGCCGTCCACAGATGCCCCTTCGGTGACAACGCACGGCCACCCGCCGCCAAGCACCGCCCCGCCAGCGGAATGTCAGACGTCACGCACACATCGCCCGGGGCGATCCGCTCGGCAATCCAGTCGTCCGCCACGTCCGCCCCGTCCGAAACGGTGATCATCGTCACCAGCTTGTTCTCCGGCGGCCGGATCGGACGGGAGCCATTGGCCACAACAAACACCCGCAACGAAAGCCGGGTGGCCACGCGATATACTTCCTCGCGCACCGGGCACGCATCGCCATCGACATAAAGGATCGTCACTGCCGCCGCATCATCCCCAAAGCGAGGATCATCAGCAGAGCCAGCACCGCCGCAATGCCGCCGCCGGTCGCCACCGCCTGCAGCAGTTGATCCCAACGCAACGGATCAGGCACAACAAACCCTGCGATCTTGCCGGCCATCACCGCAGACATGGCGGTGATGGCTGCAGCCTGCATCAGTACCGCAAGCAGTGCCGAGGCCGCCATCGCCGGCAAAGCCAGCCGCACCACAATGCGAAAATACGCGGAAATCGGCCCAACACCGCAGTTGGCCGCAGCCTTTAGTACGTCTGGATTGAGGCCCCTCAGACGCAAAAAGCCCAACAGCGCGCCGATGGCCATGCCCTGTGCCAACGCCACCGGGGACGCAAACAGCAGCAACGTGTCACCCTCCAACAGGGCGTATGGCAACGGCAGCAGCAACGGCACCAAAAACACCGCAAGCGTCGCGACACCGGCCCGAACGCGCCACATCAGCAGCGCCACAAGACCACCGGGCAGCACGGCACCCACCGCCGCAATCCAGCAAAGCACCACGGTGAGTTGGCCGCCAAACAAACCCGCCAGCATCCCGGCCGGATAATCCGCCCCAACAACGCCGTGTACCGTCAGCAGCGAACTCCACCCGGACAGCACGAATTGCAGCAACAGCAAAAGCAGCAGGCTACCCCAGCCAAGAAACGCTCCCATGCTCAGGCCACCTCAAGACGGAAGGCATGGGCTTGGTGCGCCTGCCACGCCAGCGACAACATCTGGCCACGTAGCGGCGCGGCACTGGACGGCCGCGTGACGATCAACTCCTGTGACGCTCTAGGCTGCGCGTCCCCAAGATTGGCTGCGTTCGGCGACGGGGCGCGGGCATCCATACGGAACCGCATAACGGTCTTTTCACCCGCAAACATCGTCTCGATCAGCCACACGGGAACCGCGCCATCGCCAAGTTCATCAGGGCGCATGGCGGCCACTGCAATGCGCTCAGGCCGCAGCGCCACGACACAGGGCTCATTCGGCTGCAATTGCTGACCGGCGCGGGCTTCCACCAGCGGCCCACCCGTCAGCCGGATGCGCGCCACATCTTCCTCACTGTCGACAACAACGCCTTCGAGCAGATTGAGCGCACCCATCGCGCGAGCCACTGTCAGACTATCTGGCCGGTCATACAGCGACAGCGGTGCGCCGATCTGCTGCATCCAGCCGAAATTCAACACGCCCACTCGATCGGCGAATGAATAAACAGACGCCACGTCACCGCAGGCGTGCAGAATGGCAGTCTGCGTTTCGCTTGCTATGCTGCGCAGCAACGGCTTCAGCGTGGGATCGGCGGACAGCCCACCTGGCGGGTCTTGCAACAGCAGCAGTTTCGGCCCCCGTGCCAGCGCGCGAGCTAGGGCCACGCGAAACTGCTGCGACGGCGACAGCTCGGCTGGTCGCTGCCGGGCAACAACCGTAAGCTCCAGCCGCTCCAAAACCGCATCACACCGCTTGGCGCTCACGCCAGGCGAAAACCGCGCATGCTCTATCACGGTGTGGGTTGGAAACAGCATCAGATCACGAGAGACTAGGCCGATCATACGCTGATGCGGCAGCTTGGTGCCAACCAGCTTGCTGTCCAGCGCCACCTGCCCAGCCGAAGCGCGTACGGTGCCCGCGAACACCGCCAATACGCTATCCGCCCCGCCGCCCATCTCAGCATCGAGCAGCGAGACGATCTCGCCCTTTTGGATGCGCAGCGAGATATCCTGCAATCCCACCATCCCTGCCGAACGATGGGTTGGCAGGATCGGCAATACATGCACGCGGGTGAGTGCTGCAATCGCGGGCGTGGTTTCATTCGGTCCGAGCATACCCCCTTATCACTTGGCGGCAGGCTTGGGGCAATGTCTGTTCGACGCTAAGACGTTGTTGTGAACAGGGGGACGAGGCATGGAAGAGGCGAGCGTGATCGTGGATGTGCAGGGGCGTGTCGCCCATCTGAGGCTCAACCGGCCCCGCACGCTGAACGCACTCGATATGGGCATGATCCGTGCAATCGCCCTGGCCCTGGCCGGCTGGCGCGATAATCCCGTGATCCATGCCGTTGTCATCGAGGGCACCGGCGAGCGGGCGTTCTGCGCCGGCGGTGACATCCGCGCCGTGCGGGATGCAGCGCTGTCCGGTGACGCAAGCGTAATTCGCGAATTCTTCACCGACGAATACGCCCTGAATGCCGCCATCGCGGGCTACCCGAAGCCCTACGTCGCTTTGATCGACGGCTTCTGCATGGGCGGCGGGATCGGCGTATCGGTGCATGGCCAGATCCGCATTGCCACCGAATTTGCCCAGTTCGCAATGCCCGAGACGGCGATCGCACTGTTCCCAGATGTCGGAGCAACCCACGTGCTGCCCCGCCTGCCCGGCCAGCTTGGGCTTTTTCTCGGGCTGACCGGCCACCGCCTCAGCGGCACCGACGCAGTGCATGCTGGTCTCGCCACTCATTACGTCCCACGCGCCCAGCTCCCCAAATTGCGTAGGGCTTTGGCGCGTGACGGCGTGGCGGTGGTGGCAGGCTTTGCCGAGGCACTGCCCCCCTTCACCCTAGCCCCGCACCGTGAGGCGATCGACCGATGCTTCGGCCATCATTCCATTGAGGCGATTGAGGCAGCGCTGGCCGCAGAAGACACCGATTGGGCGCGCACCACGCTGGCCACTCTGTCAAACATGTCGCCATCGTCGTTGCGCTGGAGCTTTGACATCCTTCGCGCCGGAGCCAACCGTACCCTCACACAATGCCTTGCCGCCGAACTCTCCCTAGTCCAGCGCGTCACACGTCACCCCGATTTTGCCGAGGGTGTCCGCGCCATGGTCGTCGATAAGGACCGCGCGCCGAAATGGGGCCCAATCTCTGGTCCATAACGCTACCCCACCGGCAATATCGTGCGCCGCTCCTCCTCCAGAGCCTCGAACAGATCACCTAGAATGGCAGGCTCCGCCGTCGGGGCTGCGTGTTCCAATGCACGCGCCCACCCGCATACGCCTGTGGCACCGGTTTGGATGGAGACATCAGCCAGCCGGTGCGCCGCCCGCGCCAGGGCATCGCGCGCGGCCGAAACGTCACCACCTGGCTGTAATGCGCCAAGCAATTTCGCTCCCACCTCTACAGCCGCCGCCTCGCACGGGTCGACGAAGCGTTCCTGATACCAGTCCGACTCCACCTCAATCGTGCGCGGCTGCCCCAGCAGCAGCGCCGCAGCCACCGTCAACAGAACAAATGACGGGAAAAACGGCAGCAGCATTGTGCCGTCAATCCAACCCAATAGTGATGCGTCCAACGCCATGCCCTCATTTGGATGCCGGGCCTCCATGATGGCGGGTAATGGTTACCAATCCGCCAAAGCGATCCTCACGGCTCCAACGCGTGCAAGGCTGAAATCTTCCGCACCACCGGTTGCTGCCGCCGGAAAGGCCTGCGGATGAAGTTGGAAAAATCATCCATCGCGATGTGAAACGCGGGCACGAACAACAACGAAAGCGCTGTGGAAACGATCAGCCCGCCAATGACCGCGACGGCCATCGGTGCGCGAAACTCACCACCATCGCCGAGGCCCAGGGCAGACGGCACCATCCCGGCCACCATCGCCACCGTCGTCATCACAATCGGCCGCGCCCGCTTGCGCCCGGCATCAAGAATGGCGGTGATCCGGTCCACCCCGCGCGCCCGTTCCTCAATGGCGAAATCCACCAGCATGATGGCGTTCTTCGTCACAATCCCCAACAGCATCAGAATGCCGATCACCACCGGCAGGCTGATTGGATCACCGGTCAGCACGAGTGCTGCAATCACGCCCCCCAGACACAGCGGCAGCGAAAACAAAATCACCAATGGCTGGAACACGCCACCGAACAACAGCACCAGCACGGCCAGCACCATCATCAACCCAGCACCCATGGCGAGCACGAAGCCCGAGAACACTTCGGCCATAATCTCAGCGTCGCCGCCGTTCACCAGTTGTACCCCGGTGGGCAGACGCTTGGCCGCCGGGAGCGCATAGACACGCTGCAAGGCCTCGCCGAGCGCCAGCTTGCTGTCCAAATCCGCCCCCAGCACCACCCGCCGCCTGCGATCATACCGCTCGATGGAAGAAGGCCCACTGCCCTCGGTGATATCAGCCACCGCCGAAATCGGCACCGCCAAACCCGCGGCATTGCTGACGGTCAGCGCCATGATCTCCGCCGTGTCACGCCGCAGCGCGTCGGCCACCTGCACCCGGATCGGGATCAGCCGATCATTCACCCGCAGCTTTGCCAGATTGGCGGAAATATCGCCGATGGTGGCCACCCGAATTGCGTCCGAAATCGCCTGCGTGGTGATGCCCAGCCGCGCCGCCTCATCGCCGCGCGGCGTGATGCGCAACTCCGGGCGGATCACCCCCGCATTGGCGGCGACGTTGGAGAAACCGGGCAATGCGCGCATCCCAGTCTCAATACCCGCAACCCCCTGCTCCAGCGCCTCCGGATCATCGCCGCTGACGGTCACCGCAAGCTCCCGCTCACCGCGCTCGTTCACGTACCAGCCGCGCAGATCGGGCACGCCGGCCAGCTTCACTGACAGCTCCGCCTCGATCTGCTTTTGCGACCGGCTGCGATCCCCCTTCGGTACCAGATGCACCATCATCGTGGCACGCCTGATCTCCGCCCCCTGTCCGGTCGGCGTGGTGCCGCCGATCACGAACACGGTGGACACTTCAGGGATTTTCCGCATCGCCGCCGCCGCCTCATCGGTCTTGGCGCGCGTGTCGTCCAGCGTGGCCCCGGGCGGCAATTCCAGCCACAGAACAATCCGGCTCGTGTCCTGTGACGGCAGAAACCCCGTGGGCAGCAACGTGGTGGAGAACAGCGACAGCCCAAACAGTACGAGCCCCACCAGCAGCGTCCGCTTCGGGGCCGCGATGGTCATGCGCAACACGCCAAGATAAGCGCGCATCAGCCGGCTATCCGGTGCCTCCTCCACCCGGCCACGATGCGGCCGCAGCAAATACGCACCGGCCAGCGGCGTGATCAGCCGCGCGACCAGCAACGACACCAGCACCGCGGCCGCCACCGTCAGCCCGAACTGCTTGAAATACTGGCCGGGAATGCCGCCCATGAAGCTCACCGGGGCGAACACCGCCACAATCGTCAGCGTGATCGCCACCACCGCCAGCCCGATTTCATCCGCCGCCTCAATCGCCGCATCGAAGGGCGGTTTGCCCATGCGGATGTGGCGGACGATGTTCTCCACCTCCACAATCGCGTCATCGACCAGAATGCCCGTCACCAGCGTGATCGCCAGCAGACTGATGAAATTGAGCGAAAACCCCATTGCCTGCATCGCCGCGAACGTGGGGATGATCGACAGCGGAATGGCAATCGCCGCCAGCAGCGTGGCCCGCCAGTCCCGCAGGAACAGCATCACCACCACCACCGCGAGGATCGCCCCCTCGATCAGCGAGTGCATGGCCGAGAGATACCCGCCCCGGCTGATGCGCACACCGTCATCGATCAAGCGATAGCTGACATCGGAATGCTCGGCGGCGATGGAGGCCAACTTTGCCGCCACCCGGTCCGCCACATCCACCTCACTCGCCCCTTTGGCGCGGAAGATCGCCACCGCCACCACCGGCTCACGCCCATCCAGCCGCGCGAATCCCACCGGCTCCTCGTAGAAATCCGTGATCTCACCCAGATCGCCCAGCCGCATATCCCGCCCACCCGGCAGGACAATCCTCGTCTGCGCCAATTCCTCCACCGTGCGAGACCCCGCCAGCGTGCGAATGGTCTGCTGCTTGCCGCCGAGATCGCCACGCCCGCCTGCCAGATCAACTGAGGTCGCGGCCAACTGCGCATTGATATTGGCAGCCGAAAGCCCCAGCCCGGCAATCACCGCAGGGTCAAGCGTGACCCGAATTTCGCGCGCAACGCCACCGATGCGCTTCACCTGCCCCACGCCAGCCACGCCCTGAAGTGCGCGAATGGTGGTATCGTCCACGAACCAGCTTAAGCCTTCCAGCGTTCGCCCCGGCGCACTCACCGCGTAGGTGAGGATGGACTGCCCCACGACATCGATCCGCTCGATAATCGGCTCGTCGATCGTGCGCGGCAGATCGGCGCGAATTTTCGCCACCGCGTCCTTCACATCGTTCAGCGCCCGGTCTGTGCTGATCTCCAGGCGCAGTTCCACCGAGGTCAGCGATACTCCGTCCGTCACCGTCGAGGTCACGTGCTTCACCCCGGTGACGGAGGCCACACTGTCCTCCACCTTCTTCGTCACCTGCGCCTCGAGCTCAGAAGGTGCAGCGCCACTTTGCGCGATGGTGACGGCGATGATCGGAATATCAACGTTCGGCGCATTGGTGATCGGGATCAGCTTGAACGACACGATGCCGAGCACAAACAACACGGCAAACAGCACAAGCGACACGGTGGGGTTGCGAACCGACGCACCAGAGATGCGAAACGCCATCCTCAGCCCCCGGCCTGGGCGGACACCGCCACCACATGATCGCCATTGCGCACGAACGTGCCGGAGATCGCCACCACCTGCTCGCCATCCGCAAGCCCTGAGGCAATCTGCGCCATCCCGTCACTGCGCAGGCCGACATGAATCTGCCGCGTCTCCACCACGCCGCCCTTGACCACCTGTAACTCCGCACCGCCCGGCTTGGTCAGCACCGCTGATGTCGGCACGAGCACACCCTGCGCCCGCGCTACCTCCACCCGCCCCCGGCAGAACGCGCCGAGCGCCAGCCCGTCGCTGCTATCCAGCGTGATGCGAACCCGCCCCAGCCGCGTGGCCATCGAAACCTCCGGGGCCACCAGCCGCACATGTCCCTCGCGAGGCTCGTCATGCCCGGTGACATCGATCCGCGCCGTCTGACCGGGCCGCAGCCGCGCCAGCACGGTCTCCGGCACGTTGGCCTCCAGCTCCAGAGTGCCGTTGGATATCAGCCGGAACAGCGGCTCCCCGGTCATGCCCACCACCGCCCCCAACCGAGCGCTGCGCCGGCTGATGATCCCCGCCGTGGGTGCACGAATATCCGTCCGATCCAGCTTCACCGCAATTTCCTGCCGCTGTGCTGCCGCCAGAGCGCGATCCGCCAACGCAGCTGCCAAACTGCCCTGCGCTGCCTGCAGCTGCGCTGCCGCCACATCATTCGCTGCCTGCCGCTGATCGACCGTCTCACGAGACGTGTCGCCGGTGGACAGCAACCGCTTGCCGCGATTGAGCGAGATATTCGCCTCCGTCATCGTCGCATTCATCTGAGCAATCTGCGCCCGCGCCTGCGCCGCCGCAGCCTCCGCGTGGGCAATCTGCGCATCATACTGCGCCAGATTGGCCATCAGCGTGTCGCGTTGCAGCCGGGCCAGCACCTGCCCTTTTTCAACATGATCGCCCTCATCGGCCAGAATTTCAGTGATCGCCTGCTGATCAATTTGGGGATTGACGAGAATTTCCTCCCGCGCAGCCAGAGTGCCCGTCACTGCGGTTGTCTCGATAATTTTACCCTGGCGCGCGGCCACCACCGTGACGGCAGGCGGCGGCGCGGTCGGTCCGGCGGCGGGCGTCTGACCAAACGCATCGAGCGCCATCGCCATCAAACAGAATGCCAGCCCAAGGGCAATAATCACGCGGATCATGCGCGCCCTCCCACAGGGCGGCAAAAGCGTTGCAGCATTGTTTGTAGCGCCTGCACGATACGGTCCGCACTCAACTGCGCCGGACCACCAAGCTGGGTGCAAAGGCCATCACCGAGCGCAATGATCAGATGGCAAGCTGCCGCCACATCCAAATCGGGATCAACCACGCCAAGATCCTGGCCCCGCAGCAGAGCCCGGGTGACAGTCTCGTGCGCGAAGGCGGCATTGCGCTCCAAAGCCGCCTTCACATCCGGATTGCGCGCCGCCTCGGCCAGCACATCGGCGGTGAGCAATTCGCTAGTGCCGTCGAGCTGCTGGCGAATGAAATTTGCACCCAGTTCTTGCAAGGCTGCTAACGGGTCAGCAGCTTCTTCAAGCGGCTGAAACATCAGCGCATGGCTCTCCCGCTCCGCCTCGGCAATCGCCACAATGATGGCGGCCTTGCTGGGAAAGTAGCGATACAGCGCGCCAGCGGACATGCCCGCCTCGGCGCAAATGTCCTGCATCGAAGCACCATGAAAACCCGACCGGCGAAAGCAGTTCAGCGCCGCACGGGCGATCTGCCGGCGGCGGGAGGCTTGGTCAGGAACGGCTTTGGAGTCGGACGCCATGGCAAAGGCCTCTTTGAGAATGAACGTTCATTCTCATGTCGCCATCAGATTTTCAAGTCGCATTCAGAGTCATGCTGCGATGCAGCATAAAAATCACGTCATCAAACCTTTACCGTTTTGTCATCGGTTTGACGCCGTGAAGTCATCAAATTTCGGAAACCGACTGTTACGACGCATCCCACAAATGAAGGGCCCGGGTGCGCGGCTCATTGCATAAAGGCGTTGATGAATATGACAAAACCCAGCTCTGCCCGCCGGGCCATGCTGTACGCCTCGATCTCGATGGCTGCTATGGTCCTGGCGGCCGGGTCCGCCGTCGCCCAATCCACTGACATTGGCCCCGTGGATGTGCAGTCGAACGGGACTGGCACCGGCGGTGGCGCACTTCCGCTCGCAAGCCCAGCCGCCGTTGGCAGCAAGGCTCCCGCAGGTTCCGCACCGGCCCTCGCACCCACACAGGGCTCGCTGGAATCGTACCAGCCCGGCTCCATCGTCAGCGACAAGGTGATCCGCGATCTGGTCCCTCCGACTGGGGACTACAACGAGGTTGTGAAATACACGCCCGGCTATTTCAGCTCGAACCCGAACGGCCTGCTCGGTGACACCAAGGGCGGCTGGCGTGGGTTCCAGGACGGTCAGTACGACATCACCTTCGACGGCATCCCGTTCGGTGACGCCAACGACCCCACCCATCACTCGGCCGCCTATTTCCCAAGCGCCTTCATCGGCGGTGCGGTGGTCGATCGCGGTCCGGGTGGCGCTTCGCAAATTGGCTACGCGCCGTTCGGCGGCACGCTGTCGCTGAACTCCTACGATCTCAGCGACACCTTTGGCGGCAACGTCTCCGGATCGTATGGCAGCAACACCACGATCCAGGACAACTACACCATCCAGACCGGCAAGCTCGGCAACACCGGCATCCGTGCCCTGTTCCAATATTCCAACGCCTACACCGCCGGAGCCATCAACTACGGCAAATACAACCAGAACCAGTATCTCGCGAAGATCGAAGAGAAGCAGGACAACTTCAAGCTGACGCTGTTCTCCGCCTATGGGTTTGAGAACTATAACAACGTGGTGGCCGCCACCTATCCGCAAATCCTGGCCTACGGCAAAAAATATGGCGCGGTGAACAACAACCCGCTGAGCCAGCAATATGTCGGCTACAACAACTCGCAGAAGCGGACAGATCTCGAATACATCGCCCTTGAAGGCAGCATCGGCAACTTCCATGTCGAAAACAAGGTCTATACCTACGCCTATGACTATCCGGCGTTGCAGAACAACGGCAACAATCAGACCATCGAAGGCAATTCAACGACGGCCAACGGTGGCACCATCACCACGGTCTCCATTCCGACCATCACCGGCGGCAAAACCAAGGTGAACGTGCTCGGCGTCGTCAACGGCAACGTTGTCGGCTATATCAAGAACAACAACTACCGCGCCTATGGCGACGTGCTGAAGGCGGATTACACCGTCAACGCCGGTATCTTCAGCGGCAAGTTGCGCGCCGGTCTGTGGGTGGAGCAGGTCAACAACGAGCGTTTGCAGGAATACATCAACTACACGACCGGGCAGACTTTCCCATCCTTGGGCAACAGCCTGCAGGCCTCCTACAAGCTAAATCTGAACTCGACCATCAACAACTTCCAGCCCTTCATCGAATATGAATGGACGCCGATCGAGCGTCTGACGATCACGCCGGGCTATAAGTACGAGAGCTTCCGCCGCGATCACGACGCGCTGGTCAACCAGACCACGCTGCAGCCGCTGTTTTACTCGCACACCTACGACACCAGCCTGCCGTTCCTTGCTGCGAACTACAAAGTCACACCAAATGTGAACGTCTATGCGCAGGCCTCGCAGGGTTTCCTCGCGCCATCAGTCTCGGCCTATTACGTGTTCAATCCGGCAATCGGCGGCATCAAGCCGCAGACCACGACCAACTTCCAGGCCGGTGCGGTCTACAAGAGCGAGCGCATCACGGCTGATGCGGACATCTATCAGGTGCGTGCTACCAACTTCCCAGTGGTTACCAACCTGCCGACCGGCCAGCAGATCTACGCCAATGGCGGCACGGCTGAGTATCGTGGTGCTGAAGCTGAAGGTAGCTACTCGATCATCAACGGCCTGTCCGCCTATGCCAGCGGTGCTTTGATCGGTGCGAAATACACATCGGGTGCCAACAAGGGCCTGCGCGTCGGCGATGCGCCGGACTACACCACCGCGGGCGGTGCCATTTACGACGACGGGCGCTTCTTCGGCTCGCTGATCCAGAAGTTCACCGGCGGTGCCTACGGCAGCAGCGGCCAGAAGCAGGGATCTGCTACCACTGCGGCCAGCCTGAACTACATCAAGCCATACAACACCACCGACCTCGTCGTCGGCTTCCGCACCGATTACCTGCACGGTCTGGGCGTCGGCAAAACCGCCCAGGTCAAACTCGGCATCTACAACGTGTTCGACCACAAGAACACGACCGAGATCTCGGGTGATCCCACGGGTCTGACCAACATCAACAACACCAGCCTTGCGTATTCGTTTCTGCCGGGTCGCCTCGTCTATGGCAGCGTGAGCCTCGGCTTCTAGTCGCCGCACATTCCGGCGGTCAGATCGGAGGCGGTTCGATTTAGGTCGAACCGTCTTCGTTTGTTTTAAAAGCGATCATCAAAGGCGAATGGCAATGAACGGCGTCGATCTATCCCCCATGACATTCTTCCTGCAGGCAGGTTCCGTCGGGCGGGGCGTGATGATCATCCTGCTGCTGGCGTCAATCTGGTGCTGGTTGCTGATCATTGAGGGCGTCATCTCAGCCATGCGGTTGAAATCGGCGCTGCGCAGCTGGCGTGGCGGCAACGTGCCACCGATGCTCGCCCCGATCAGCGATGCCGCGCGCGCAGCACAGGCGGTGCGTCTGCCGGGCGAGGGCATCGGCGAAACCCGTCAGCGGGTGATGGAAGCCATGAACCGCGCAGGCCGTGGCGTGATCGGCCGCGTTGAAGGCGGGCTTGCCAACCTTGCGGTCATATCCTCGGTCGCACCCTTCGTTGGCCTATTCGGCACGGTCTGGGGCATCATGACAAGCTTCACCGCCATCGCCGCCTCCAAGGACACATCGCTCGCCGTTGTAGCACCAGGGATTGCCGAGGCACTCGCCACCACGGCAATCGGTCTGGCGGCAGCGATCCCAGCCTCCATCGGCTACACCCGCATCGGTGCCTCACTCGGCTCCGCCGCCCAGGATTTGGCGGGCATGATCGAGGAAGAAGCCGTGCGCGCCGTATCGACACTTCCAGTCACACGACATGCCAACGTCAAAGAGCCCAGCCTGAAAGAGGTGGTGTGATGGCGTTTGCAAACCGCTCCGGCGGCGGCGGCGGCGCACTTGGCGGCGCATTGGGTGGTGGTGGTCTGCACCGCCCTCTGGCCGACATCAATGTCACGCCATTGGTGGACGTGATGCTGGTGCTGCTGATCGTCTTCATGATCACCGCCCCCATCATGGCCACGGGCCTTAAGGTCGATCTGCCGCAAGCCAAAACCGCCCAGCCGGTCAACCCAAAGGAGCCCATCGTGGTGTCCGTCACCGGTGACGGCAAAGTCGCCATTGGAACCGAAGCGATGGCCATGGAAGCACTCATCCCGGCATTGCTGAAGCTCACCGCCGGTGACAGCAGCCGCATCATTCAGATCCGCGCCGACAAGGTGGCCGCCTACGGGGCCGTTGTCACCGTCATTGACGAGTTGGCGAACAACGGCATGGTCCACATCGCCCTCATCACCGACAGCAAGCAGCGCCCCGCCGCAACCCAAACACCGCCACCGAGCCTAGCGCCCGCACCATGAAGCAGTCTGAGATGGGTGCAGCCAGGCTGGTGGGTCTCCGCCCGCTATGGCTTCGCATGGGCGCGCTGGTGCTGGTGGTGGCCCTGCATGTCTGGGCATTGCTCAGCCTGACGATTTCCGCACCGGACTTGCCGAGTGCCGTCGACTCCATCGAATTGACCATCGCCCCAGGCATGGCCGAGCCGGAACCTCCCGCACCGCGGCCGGAGCCAGAGCCGCCGCCGCCCGAACCGCCAAAGCCCGAACCACTCCCCACCCCGGTCGAACCCCCACCGCCGCCAACCCCTCCACCGCCCATCCCGGTCGTGGAGCCGCCGCCACCGCCGCCCGAGCCCCCTCCGCCGGAGCCTCCCCCACCGGAGCCGCCGCCTCCGGTCGTGCTGCCGCCGCCAGTGGAGATGGCACCGCCGAAGGTTGAGGTGCCGGATGCGCCCGTGATCGCGCCGCCGCCGAAACCCAAGCCGCCTCCACTGCCGCCAAAGCCCAAGGTGCAGCCAAAGCCGAAACCGCCCGAACCGGTCCAGGCCCCGCCGCCCCCACCGCAGCCGGCCGTCCCGCCGCCGCAGCCGCCGCAGGCCAACCCTGCCGGCACCGCGGAAGCGCAAGCGCTGCTCACCCAGGCGCGACAGACCTATGGCACCAAAATCGTCCAGGAGATCAGGAACCACCTCGTCAGCGTCACCGGCTCCGGCACCGTGCGCGTCTCGTTCGTGATCGACGTGGCCGGTGTGCCGCAAAACGTCGCCATCGTGCGTTCATCCGGCAACGATGAACTCGACGAGGCAGCCCTGCGCATGGTCCGCGCCGCCCGGCCGGGTCCACCACCAGAGGGACATTTTGAAGGAGCCACGAACGTCAACTTCAAGCCGCGGTAGGGTTTCTCCACACGATGGGCTGGCGGGACTCACCGTGTTGCGTGCGGTGCCAGCCAGCCCATCGTCGCGTCCGGCTCGCTGTCCGTCGTCGGCAGATACGGCTTGATGTCCAGCAACGGCGTCCCATTCCGGCAATCCAGATTGCGGACCCGCAGTCGCCCAGGCGCGTCGAACCCGTCGAACGCCACCACCGACAGCGCCACCGGGTTCGGCCGCCATGGTGCGCGCGTGGCAAACAGCCCGCGCGGGTTGGGATCAAATGGCGGTGTGAACACCAATTCCGCAGGCTTGGTCTGCTCCATCCAATACAGCAGGATGAGATGCGAAAACCCCTCCAATCCCGCCAGCCCAGGCTGAAACGCCTCGTCCACCACCGCATGGCACAACGGCGTCGGCTTGAGCTTGCGGCCGTTGCGCGGGCAGTCGGCAATGGTGGCGAACGGGGTTTCCAGATGCCCAATTGGCCTCAGCGCGAAACCCGGCTCGCTCAAAGCTCCGCCTCGGCGCGCAGCATGGCAATCGCCTCCCGCCACCCCACCGCCGTCTCAGCGATATCCGCATCCGTGTGCGTCGCCGAGGTGAAGCCGCCGATCCGCCCATTGGTGTCGATGCCACACGTCAGCAGCGCCACACGCAGGCGCGACGCCAGATGCTTCGGCTGCTCCTTCAACTCCGCCATCGAGCACTCGAACGGATCAAACGCCAACGGATCGATGGCACGGTGCTGCGGGTTCATGAACAGATGAAAGCCGGAGAAGGTGCCATATACCGCCCACGGCGTCTTCGTCTCCGCCAACACCTCGTTCAGCGCATGGCGGAGCCGACCAGCCGTGGCCGTCGCCGTGTCCACTGCGTCGGTATCCGCCAAAATCCCAAGGCACGTGATTCCCGCCGCCGCCGAAACCGGATTGGCGTTGAACGTGCCGGGATGGCCGATCTTCTCCCGACCGGATTTCGCCATCGCCTCGAAATCGAGCAAATCGAGAATATCGCGCCGCCCAGCCACCGCAGCACCCGGCATGCCACCGGCCACAATCTTGGCAAAACTGGACAAATCAGGCCGCACACCATACGCGCCCTGCGCACCCCCGGCGGTGGCCCGGAAGCCGGTCACCACCTCGTCAAAAATCAGCAGCACGCCCGCACGGTCGCACTCAGAACGCAGCTCGTGCAGAAATTCGGGGCGCAACGGCACCTGACCGAAGCTGGAACCGGTGGGCTCCAAAATCACCGCAGCAAAATCGTTATGGGCCGCGAAGGCTGCCCGCACGGCTTCGATATCGCCCGGTGCCACCAGCGTCACGGCACTCGCCACCCCGTCCAGCACGCCCGGCGTCGCGGAGCCGTCGAAATGGTTGGTGTAGCCACTGGTCATATGATCGTGCCAGCCATGGAAATGCCCCTTGAACCGCATCATGCGATCATGGCCGGTAAACGCACGGGCGAGGCGCAGCGCCATCAACGTTGCCTCCGTCCCCGACGATGTGAATCGCACCCGCTCCACCGACGGCACAAGCCGCATGATCGCCCGCGCCCACGCGATTTCCAGGCCATGGCTCGCCCCGAACTGAGTGCCCTTCGAAAGCGCGTCAGCCACGGCAGCGGTCACGGTAGGATTGCAATGACCCAGGATCAGCGCACCATGGCCGCCAAAGTAATCGATATATCGATTGCCATCGACATCCCACTTATGCGCACCCGAAGCGCGCTCAATATAGACGCCATAGGGATCAACATGCCGTGAGTCGTGGGCGATCCCACTCGGCAGCAAATCCGCCGCTTCGCGCGCCAATTCAGCTGATCCCGGCGTTTTCGCCCGGTAACGTGCTACGATTCCAGAATTCGTCCCACCGATCTGGCCACCTGGCGGAACGGTGACTGGCGCGAGGCTGGCATCCATGGCAATTTGGCTCCTTAAGGCGTGATCAACGGCATCTGGCAGGTGTACGCCTGAGCATGTTAAACGCAATGAGGCGGTTTCGTCACACTGCCAAAACCGGCAGCATCGGTCTCCGTCACGATGACCCGTTCAGGAGCGTCGCCCGTTGCCATCTGACCCGGATCTGCCGAACACCGCTGCTGCCGGTTCTAAAACCGCTTCCACAGCTCCGAGAAGCCGGAAGCAGTCAATCAGCGGCTCGTTGTTCTTGCTGACAGCCTTGGTGCTTGTCCTCATCCTGGGTGTCGTTGGCGCGCAGATGCTGGAGCGCAGGGCGCTGAGCATTGCCGATGCACAGGCCCGCATGGCGGAACTGGATGGCGTTCTCAGCGAGCAGACCAGTCGCGCACTCGGCGATGTGGACACCGCGCTGCGCGATGTGGTGGCGGAGACGAATGCGGCGTCGCTCTCATCCACTGCAGCGTCACCTTCACCGCAGACGCTGCGTCGGCATATTGCCGGTCTCACGCAGGTTTTGGGTGTCGATATCGTCACCCCTGATGGGCAGATCAGGGTCAGTTCCCGCCTGGTCACCGACGATCACCTGCCATCGACCGGACTGAAGCTGATGGCGCAACTCCTCAAAGACGGCGCGTCTGGCGGCACTCTGATCAGCGAGCCGATCCACCAGTCCGATGGAAGCTGGACGGCGCTGGAGATCACGCGCCTTGGCGGCACCAATGGCGGCGCTGCCGTGGTTTGGCTGAATCTTGGCTATTTCGAGAGCTTTTATCAAAAAGTGTCTCTTGAACACAGCGGCAGCATTGTCCTGCAAAGGCAAGACGGCGTGGTGCTGGTGCGCAGTACGCGCAGCGAAACGGTAACCAGCACAATTGTCCCTGCGGCGAACGATGAGGATCGCATCATTGCGGTTCACGCCCTGGCACCACGGCCACTGACTTTGTCGGTTTCGGTCGGAAAGGCCGACGCGCTGGCAGGCTGGGACCGCGAGGCCTTGGTGTTTGGGCTGTTCGCAGCAACGGCCGCATTGATCATCGCATTTCTCATGCTGCAACTGGCCCGTCGCTCCCGCCAGGTTGAGGAGGCGCTGTCGAAACTCGAATCGATGCTGGCCGAAGAACGGCAGATCAACGTCTCCACCCAGGCCGCCAATGCGGACATGGCCGAGCAGATGGTGGAGCGTGACCGCGCTGCGAAGGCGCTGCGGCAGATCCAGCGGGTCGAAGCCGTGGGTCAGCTCACCGCCGGCGTCGCACATGATTTCAACAACCTGCTAACCGTGCTGCTCGGCAATCTGGAACTGCTCCAGTCAAACAGTCAGGCAGCACCCTTTGCCCAGCGGTTGTCCATCATGCGCTCGGCAGCCGAACGTGGGGCATCGCTCATCGCGCATCTGATGGCGTTCTCCCGTCGCCAGCCGCTCGTACCGCGCGCCGTTGATCTGGCCGCACTGATCACCGGCATGCAGCCTTTGCTGCAAAGTGCGGTGGGCTCACAGGTGGCACTGGCGATGGATTTCGCACCAGGCACACCACACGCCTTGGTGGACCCATCGCAGTTTGAGCTGATGATCCTCAATCTGGCCATCAACTCCCGCGACGCCATGCCCGCTGGCGGCACGCTCCACCTCGCCGTGACCACAACCCAACTCGCAGAATCCCACGCACCAGACGCCCCACAACCGGGGCCATATGTCAGCGTGCGCGTCACCGACACAGGCATCGGCATGACGGAAGAGGTCCGCAACCGTGCATTCGAGCCGTATTTCACCACAAGACCGCTTGGCACCCGCTCGGGCCTGGGGCTGAGCCAAGTGTACGGCGTGGCCCGCCAATCAGGCGGTCAGGTTCGCATCGACAGCAAGCCGGGCACAGGCACGACGGTCACCGTGCTGCTGCCGGTGGCAGAAGTGACAGAGGTCGTGGCAGAGCCTGTCCCGGTGCCACTGCCTGCCGCATCTCAAGGCCGCGCGCATCTGCTCGTCGTCGATGATGACACCGATGTTCGCGCCACCACTGCCCTTCTGCTCCGTCGCAGCGGCTATGATGTGACTGAGGCCAGCACCGCTGAACAGGCGTTGAGCCTGTTGACTTCGATGCCGCAGATCGAATTGCTGCTGAGCGATGTGGTCATGCCGCAGGTCACCGGCCCGGAACTCGCACGGCGCGCGCATGCGCTGCGCCCAAACCTGCCGGTGGTGTTCTTCTCCGGCTACGCCGACCCGGAATCAATCGCCGGGACCGTGCCAATGACCCGGCTGCTGCGCAAACCGTTCCGCCCTGCGGACCTCACCAACATGATTGAAACAGTCCTGGCAGAGACCAGGGTAGGAGAGACGACAGAGTAGCGCTGCCGCTAACCCTCACCCGCAATATGTGCCGCCAAATGCTCTGCGTCATGCGGCACACCAAAAATAAACGCCGACGCGCGACGATAAAGCCAGCTCAGCCCGAGGAAATACAGCCCCGGGACGTCTGACACCCCACGCTTGTGCCGGGGCGTGCCGTTCTCGTCGAACACGTCAATCTGCATCCAGCTGAAATCAAGCTGGTAGCCAGTGGCCCAAATAATCTGCGAAATCCCGGCAGCTTTCAGGTCGAGCTGCAAAATGGGGTTGCTCACGCAGTCCGGATCAGGGTCCAAAATCCGCGCCTCTGGCTCCTCCGGCAGCTCAATGCCTTCGCGTGCCGCATAAGCATCCGCCAAATCCAACAGTCCAAGATAATTCGCATCACCCAGCGCGAGGCTGCGCGCGAGGTCGTTGGTGAAGCGCATTGCCCCCGCCTCCACCCCATCGGCACGTCCGAGCAGCGTTACGCCTCGCGCGGCGAGCCTGCGGAAATCGATCGTGTTGCCGCCATACGCGCCACTGACCGCGATCGTCACATGCTCACTGCGTGGCCCACGCGTGGTGGCGTTCCACAGATCGAGAACCCCCAGCCACCAGCAGAAATCCTTGCCGCGATACCGCCGTGGCGGACGTTCGTGGCGACCGACGCACAGATAAACCTGTTTCCCCGCCCGTTGCAGCTCATCGGCGATCTGCGCACCAGACGATCCTGCGCCCACCACCAGCACCGCGCCCGGCGGCAGCTGCTCTGGATTGCGATACGCATTAGAATGCATCTGCGCGATGCCAAGTTCAGCCGGCACCATCGGCGGGACCACCGGACGCTGAAACGGCCCAGTGGCGGCAACCACTTGCTTCGCCTCGATCACGCCACCTGACGTTTCGGCACGAAACCCGCTGCCATCCGGCATGGTGGTCAGCGACGTGACCGTCACACCACAGCGCAAAGGTACCTTGATCCGTTCCGCATAAGCCTCGAAATACGCGACCATCTGATCACGTGAGGCAAAACCATCCGGGGTCACATTCGGAATTTCCAGCCCCGGCAAGCGGTCATGCCAGGCCGGTCCGTTGGCGTGCAGCCCATCCCAACGCTCAGCCCGCCAGCGCTCGGCAATGCGATGTCGCTCAATAACCAAATGGCTGAAGCCGCGCATGCTAAGCCGCTCGCTCATCGCCAGCCCCGCCTGCCCGCCGCCAATGATCAGCGTGTCAACTCTCTCCACTGCGGCTCCCACGTCCCGGTTTCAACCGAGGCAGTCACGCACACGCAACACTGCGGCGCAAGGAAGCGGTGCGAAACGATCCACCCGCATATCAGGGCGCATGCATCGCAGTCGTTGCAATCCGGGCGCGATCCCTCGGAATGGAGCAACTCGGCCCCTGCCGCTTATAAACCCGCAGACCATTAAACATCGCAATCTCCTGGTAATGTGTCCAGGCGCTGGCGAAGTTCTTGTCCGAAGCTACCAGCACGGCCACGTAGTTGATGCCGCCGCGCGCATCCACCACCGCGATATCCGGGCAGCCCGAAACAAAATCCCGCGCCACCCATCGGCGGATCGGCCAATTCGCCGGTGCCCGTCCATCCTCACGCGTGCGCCACAACTCACCGCGCAGCGCCCACATTGAGTCAAAGCGCGAGGTCCAGACCACGCCGGTGTTGTTCACCACAGGAAAGCCAAGCTCGATCCATTCCGAGAACGCGATATAGGTCTTGGCATGCTCACGCTTGATGATCTTCTCAAGCCGCACCTCAGTGGAGAGATCAGGCTCGACCGCCTCCTCAATCCAGGGTCGCATCCGGTCAAGGCCGGTGGCTGCAATCGCCAGCAGTGCAAGCAGCGCAAAACCTGTTTGCGGTAGCAGACGCCAGCGCGGCACCGCCAATGCAGCCACGCGAGCACCTCGGGCAGCAGCGTAAGGCAGCACCTCAGCACACCACAGCACCAGAGCCAGAATAATCGCCATCGTGGCGGGGATGCGGTGATAGAACCAGTCTTTGCCCTGGATCAGGAACACAACGCTGGCCCCCACGGCGAAGCTGGTCAATACCGCATACAGGCAAAACGTGAAGTCCCCCCGCGCGCCAAGGCGAGTGCGGCTCGTCACCCAAAGCGCAACGGCCACACCCGCGCCGAACAGCATCACCCAGGCCGAGCTCAACAGCGCCGGAAACGGCTGATCCGTGCCACCGTAGAGCGCAAGCGCAAGCGGCACCGCGTGATCAAGGAAAGCTGGGCACAGCACCACAATGCTCGCGGCATAAACCATCGCCGCCACCACGGCTGCCACCGGTGCGGAGCGAATAACCTTCCGTCCCCGCATCCAGCCCAGCAACTCCGGCAGAATGAACGCCAGCGCATAGGTCGGCTTCAGCGCACAGCCAAGCCCAGCCGCAATGCCGACCCAAATGCCAGTCCGCCTCTCAGTGCTGCGGCCGTTCAGCCAGGTCGCCATCACGCACAGGTATGGCAGGATCGAAGCCGCCATCAGATGCTCGCGCTGGCCAAACTCCACGCCCGGCAAAACCAGCAACACGATCCCGATTGCGGCGAACACCGGCACACGCCGGGCAAACAACGGCCCTTGGTCCTGCAGCAGACACGCACTCCACCAAGCAGCACCCAGCACCATCGCGGCGAACGTGGGAATTGCGATCAATTTCGGCGTCACATCGAGCCAGATCGCGAGCTTCGCTGGGATGGCATACAGCCAGATGATCAACGGCGGATTGACCTCCACCAGATCCTCATAAAGCCGCTGCCCAGCCAGCCACTTGCGCGCCACATACAACAGCCACGCCACATCATCCTTCTGCGGCGAACGGATTGTCGTTGTCATCACCAGCGCCAGCACCAGCAACAACGCCACGATTGCGATGACACTGCCGGGCCGGGCTGCAAGGGCGGAACTGAGGCGATTGCGAGACACGCGATCGCCGCGTACAGATGATTGGGTCACGGCAGATCAGTCACATGTATAACGCGTGGATGGGAGGCTGGCTGATCACTGCGCGGCGACACGTCATCATCGTTCACGTTTGTGTGTAATCGCCATATTTCAGTTGTTTTGGCAAGCATCGCCACCCAATCATCCTCGGCGTGTCCGGTGTCCGAAAGATGGCGATGCTACGGCTAAAGCAAGCTCGCACCAATGTTGACCGTCAGCGCAATGATGACCGTGTTGAACAAAAACCCCAGCAGGCCGTGCACGGTCGCCAACCGGCGCAGTTGACGTGACGTGATCTCCACGTCTGACACTTGGAATGTCATCCCGAGGATCAAAGCGAAATAAAAGAAATCCCAGTAATCCGGCGGCAGATCGCCCGGAAACTCCAGCCCTTTGTCGATCTGCGAGCCATCGCCGGTAATTTCATAATACTCATGCGCATACCGCATGGCGAACACCGTATGTGTCATCAGCCATGAGGCCAGCAGCGTGAAGCTGACCAGCGCTACATGCGCTCCACGCACACCGGCTGGCATATCTTTGCTGACCGAAAACTCGAATATGATGGCGGCAAAGCTCGCGGCCACGGCGGCGACGATGATCCAGAAGATCGTCCACTCCCCTTCCATCTGCGCTGCTGCATTGGCGGCAATCCCCTCGGGCGGCTGATTGGAGAACAGCCACGCCATCAGCACCAAATACACCGTCACCATCATGTCCCAGCCAATGATGGCGCGGCTTTGCACCTCCAAGCTCTCCGGGAGCATCAGGCCGGTGATCAGCCCGATCAGGGCGGCGGCGAACAGCCGGGGGCGGCTGGTCACCATCGAGCGCAGCGAATCGAACATTCCAGCCAATCTCCCCATGGGCACCGCCAGCATGATCGCTACGGACGCGGCTACTTAACCTATGGCTGCCCACAGAGCGATGCTCACGAAGCCCCAGAAAAATCCTGATGCACCCCGATTAAGCCAGATTGACTCGGGTTTTGAAACGCTGTCTTTAAATTTGCACTTCACTCTCTTAGAAATATCAGCTTTGGGCTCAAACGCCGCCATGGTTAGATCGTTATGCATCGACATTGGTTGATATAAAGTTGAAAACATAAGAGCTTATGCTGCCGCACGAATTAGCGGCGTTTTTGGTTTGGCAGGAAAACAAATGGCTCGCCTGGCAGTTGCCCGTCTCTGGTTCTGCTCCAACAGTTTTACGCCTCGTCGCACTCGCGCCGAGGACATGATGGCGCATGAGTGGACGATGGGCGATCAGGCGCTGGTCACCCCCTCGCTGCCGGATGGCGAGTTGGAGGGCGTGCGCCGTTTCGTCACCCAACGCGCCGGCTGGGACGCGACCATCCTTCGCTGCGCATCCGCCCCTCCGGGAGGCCCCTTGGCAGCCGACGTGTTCGGCAACTGGATGGCGGAGACCGAAGACAGGCTCCGGCGCGGACGATTCGATGGCGTTTATTTGTCACTGCACGGCGCCTGCCAGGCAGAGGGTGACCCTGCGGCCGATCTCACCATTTTGCGCCGACTGCGCTCCATCCTGGGCCATACCCCGATCGTGGCCACTTTTGACATGCGCGCCAACCTGTCCGAGGAAACCGCCATTCTGCTGGACGGCGCGTGCGGCAACGAGGTTTGGCCGTCCGGTGGCGGTGCCGCCGCAGCATCGCGTGCGCTCACCCTGCTTGAGGGCATTCTCTCCGGCCGCAACCGCCCCGTCGGAGCGCTCGCCCGCGTGCCGATGATGCTCAGCGACACCATGATGCTCGACGCCCTCGCCGCACAATGGCGCGGCCCCATGCGCGCGCTGCGTCCGCCGGTGCTGGATGCCAGCGTGTTCGGCGGCTTCTCATGGGGTGACACGCCTTATGCTGGCCCGTCCGCCATGGTCTGGGCAGATCGAGACGCCGGGGCCGCGCGAGAACTCGCGGCCAGTCTCGCCATGTCGCTTGCCCGCTGGCGCAGCACACCATCACCAAAGCACTTCACCCCACAATACGCCATCGAGCAAATCGTTGCCACCGGCGCAGGTCCGCGCCCGCTGATGCTGCTCGATGCCGGTGACGACCCCGTGTCGGGAGGCCTGTGCGATACGCCGGGCCTTCTGCAAGCGCTATCAGAGCCATCAGCCCGCAACAGCTTGAGCGGGCGCGTCATGTTCGCGGCCTTCCACGACATAGACAGCGTCATCGCGGCCAGCAAGGCAGGCGTCGGTGCTTCCATCGGCCTCAATCTCGGCGGCAACAGCACAGACCAGTTCGGCAACCCCTTTCCGGTGCAGGCCGAAATCGTCGCTGTGCGCGGCAGTTCGCAGGCTGGGGAATGCGCCATTCTGCGCACCGAGGCGGCCGATATTATGGTCACCACGCTTCGCCCTGAGATCATCGGACCGGACTTCCTGTCCGGCTTCGGCGTGTCCCTCGACGACTACGCCGTCCTCGCCATCAAGGGCGGTGCCGCCACACGCGCAGCCTTCGCCTCCCATGTGCGCGATTGCATTGTGTGTGACAGCCAGGGTCCAACCACCCCCGATCTACTCCGCCTGCCCTATCACTACGTGCCGGTCTCCCGCCGCACACCCCCGCCGGAATCCACGCTCGCAACCGGCAGCGCTGTGCTGGATCATGACGCTCAGTCCTCCAGCAGCAGCGGCGAAGGCCAGTCCTCGCAGGATGACGAACCCGGTATGCGCAGCGGCGCGTTCAGCTAGCGTCTGACCGGTTCAAACTGTATCAGTTTGAACCGAAAGTCAGCCGCTAAGTATATGTTAAGAGGTCATCTTATCGGTTTTGGTTGATTCAACCAAAACCGGATGCACTCTAAAGCAACAGGCAGCTAGACGAGCGGGCGGATCAATTCCGCCCGTAATGGTCATCGTAGCGAACGATATCGTCCTCGCCGAGATAGCTGCCAGACTGCACTTCGATCAGCGTCAACGGAATGCGGCCCGGATTCTCCAGCCTGTGAACGCAGCCCAGCGGCAGGTAGATGCTCTCATTCTCTCGCATCAGCTGCGTCTCGGCATCGCGCGTCACCAGCGCACTCCCGGCCACCACCACCCAATGCTCTGAGCGATGGAAATGCTTCTGTAGGGAAAGCTTGTGGCCCGGCGTCACCACAATTCGCTTCACCTGGAAGCGATCGCCATGAATCAAACTCTCATAAAACCCCCACGGCCGATATACGCGGTTATGCATAGACGCCTCGGCGCGGCCTTTCTTGCGAAGCTGATCCACCACCTTCTTCACGTCCTGCGCCCGGTCGCGATGCATCGCCAGCACCGCATCCTCGGTCACAACGACCACCACATCCTCAAGCCCGACAATGGCCGTCACAATCCCGTCGGAGCGACCATAGCAATTCGTCGCCCCCTCCATCAGCACGTCACCAATCGCCACGTTCCCGCCGGAATCCTTCGCCCCCAGCTCCCACAGCGCACTCCAGCTGCCCACGTCAGACCAGCCGATATCGGCGGGCACCACGGCTGCATGCTGCGTGTGCTCCGCCACCGCATAGTCGAGGCTGATATTCGGGCAGGCGGCAAAGGGGGCTTCCGCCAGACGAATGAAATCCAGATCCTGATGCCGCTCCGCCACCGACTTGCGCACAGCGTCGAGCACCTCCGGCGCATATTTCGC
This sequence comes from uncultured Rhodospirillales bacterium, assembly GCA_903823665.1. Lineage (GTDB taxonomy): Bacteria > Pseudomonadota > Alphaproteobacteria > Acetobacterales > Acetobacteraceae > CAIQQQ01. The sequence continues at coordinate 10,837 of CAIJTR010000145.1, read as the reverse complement.
CAACTCGTCCAACAGCGTGCGCGCGGTGAACACGAACATGCCGGAGTTCCAAAGGTGCTCACCGTCCGCAACCATCGCAGTCGCCGTCGCCAAATCCGGCTTTTCCACAAACGCCGCCAACTCGCACACGCCGGCAATCCCCGCCAAGGGTGCTCCCACCTTAATATAGCCATACCCGGTCTCAGGTGCCGTCGGCCGCATTCCGAACGTCACAATCCGCCCGGCCCGCGCCGCCGTCACGGCATGTTCGAGGGCCACCGCCAAAGCCTCGTTGTCCGCAATCGAAGCATCCGCCGCCATCATCCACAGCACCGCATCCGGATCAGTCTCCGCCACCAGCACCGCCGCCGCAGCAATCGCAGGCGCAGAATTGCGCCCCACCGGCTCCAGCATGATGCGCGCGTGCTTTTGGCCCATCAGCCGCATCTGCTCGGCCACCACAAACCGGTGCGCCTCGTTGCAAACGATGATCGGCGCCGCGAACCCATCCCCCGTCGCCCGCCCCGCCGTTTCCTGAATCAAGCTGCGCTCGGAAATCAGCGGCCAGAACTGCTTGGGAAAGCTCTCGCGTGACACCGGCCACAGCCTTGTGCCCGAGCCACCGGACAAAATCACCGGAACAACATGCGTGCTGGAAATGGCGGCAGCAATCGGCGAGACGATATTCATAGGTGCTCCTGATGCAGCACGGTCGCTATAGGAAAGCCGCCGCCGCCTGTCCAGAAGCCGGTATGGAGCTTGCTACCCAACGACGTGATCCGCATGATCGCGCGATCACGCACGCTCAAGGCCGCATCCCATGCCCGACACCTCCCCGCATCTGCCAAACGACACCCAATCCGCCATCGCCACCATCACCGCCGAAATCGAAGCGGGGCTGATCGAGGTGCGGCGCGACCTGCACGCACACCCAGAACTCGCGTTCGAGGAATTTCGCACCGCAGGCGTCGTGGCACGGGAACTCACCCGTCTCGGCATCGCGCACGAGTGCGGCATCGCCATCACCGGCGTCGTCGGCACCATCAAGGGCGGCAGGCCCGGCCCAACTCTCGTCATCCGTGCGGACATGGACGCGCTGCCGATCCACGAACAAACCGGCCAGAGCTTCGCCAGCACCAAGCCCGGCCTGATGCACGCCTGCGGCCATGACATCCACACCACCACCCTGCTCGGTGTGGCCGATGTGCTGAACCGCCTTGCCCCGTCGCTTGCCGGCACCGTCAAACTCGTCTTCCAGCCAGCCGAAGAAGCCATCGGCGGTGCCGAAAAGATGATCGAGGCCGGTGTGCTCGAAGGCGTCGACATGGCCATCGGCTTTCACAACTACCCGCAGCTCCCCGTCGGCCAATTCGGCTTCTGCCCCGGCCCCGCCCTCGCCGCCGCGGACACATTCGAAGTCACCGTCCACGGCAAATCCGGCCACGCCGCCCACCCCTACGCCGCCGTCGATCCCATCGTGGCCGCCGCCCAACTCATCTGCCAGCTGCAAACAATCGTCTCCCGTGAGGTCCGCCCGCTGCACCCCGCCGTGGTCACCGTCGGCGCCATCAACGGCGGCATCGCGTCGAACATCATCCCCGACAGCGTCACCTTCAAAGGCACCGTCCGCACCCTGCACGCCGAGGCGCAGGACACCGCCGAAGCCGCCATCAAGCGCCTTTGCGCCGGAATGGCCGAGGGCATGCGCGTCCATTGCAACGTCACCTACACCCGCGGCGTCCCCGCCATGCTGAACAACGACAGCGTGCTCGAACCCGTCGTGGCCTCCGTCCGTCGCCAGCTGGGCGACGTCATCCACCGCACCGAACCCTCGATGGGCGCTGAGGATTTCGCCCTCATGTCCCAGGTCGTGCCCGCCTTCCAGCTCGGCATCGGGGCAGGCGCACCCGGCCGGGACGACCGCCTGCACAATTCCGGCTACCAGCCAGACGAAGCCTGCATCGGCCTCGGCGTCCAGGCCCTGTCCCGCGCCGCCCTCGACATGCTCTCGTGAGGGTTTGCGTCTTCGGCGCCGGAGCCATCGGCGGACATCTCGCAGCCCGGCTCGCGCGTGGCGGGGCGGAGGTGTCCGTCATCGCCCACGGGGCGCATCTCGAAGCCATCAAATCGAACGGCATCCGCATCGAAGCGCCGGACATCACCTTCACCGAAAAACTCCGCGCCACTTCGAACCCCGCCGATCTCGGCCCGCAAGACGCGGTGCTCGTCACCACCAAAACCCCCGCCCTGGCCACCGTCGCCACCACCATCGCCCCCCTGCTTGGGCCCAACACACCGGTGGCCTTCGTGGTGAACGGCATCCCCTGGTGGTATCCGGCCGAACCGAAAATCGACAGCATCGACCCCAACGACGTCATTCGCACCCATATCGGCCTCACCCGCGCCATCGGCTCCACTGTCTACTCGTCCTGCGAAGTCACCTCCCCCGGCGTGGTGAATGTCGGCCACATCCGCAACCGCATCGTCTTCGGCGAACTCGGCGGCGAAATCTCCGCCCGCTGCGAAGCCATCGCAGCCCCATTGCGCGCGGCCGGCTTCACGGTGGACATCACGCCCGACATCCGCACCGCTGTTTGGTCCAAGTTGCTGATGAACCTGGCCAGCGGCCCCATCGGCGTGCTCACCCAATCCGCAGGCCACGCCAATCTGGCTGAACCCGCCATCGAAGCAGCCCAGCGCGCCATCTATGCCGAAGGTGCCGCCATCGCCCAAGCCCTCGGCTGCACGCCACAGCTCGACATCGAAGCCTCCATCACCAACGGCCGCACCAGCCACCACCGCAGCTCCATCGTGCAAGACCTGATGCTCGGCCGCCCCATGGAAATCGCCACCCTCTACGACGCCACCCTCCACCTCGCCCGCCAGTCCGGCGTTCCCACCCCGGTGCTCGACATGCTGGTCGCCCTCGTCCGCGTCCGGGCAAGGGAGGCTGGGCTTTATTCGTTAACTAATCGGAACGATTAGGGCGTGCTTCGGCGCAGAAGCCAAAACGGGCAAAAAAGTTTGAAAAAAAGAAAGCGGCGATAACCACCGCACAACACTCCAGCCGCGCAAAGCGACCGGAGGCTCAGGCTTGCGGATCATGTCGCCCCATTGAATCGGCACGAGCACAGCAAGGCCAAACCGCGTCACGTGACGCCACAGCGCCACCCGCCCGAGCTTACAAATCCACCCAGGGCGTATTTCATCCTCGCCGCCCCAACCGTCCTCGTCATTGCCGGGCGAAAGATAAAACTCCCTGTCCGCATAACGCTCTTCGGTCATGATCCAGGCGTCCATCGCGTATCCGAGCGGCCGGACAAACGTCCCGATCAGCACCAGCTTCATCAGCAAATCCGACTGTCCCACGCCGCGCATAGCTCCGCCGATGAGGCAGAGCAGCGCCATCAGATCGGGAGTTGCGGGAGAGCGAGAGGCGGTCATCGGGGCGGGGTTCCTGTGCAGAAGTTGATGTCACCTTCTATGACACAACCACCCCAGACTTGCAAGAAAAACTAACGCTCGCAGCCAAAAATAGACCGTCATTGCGAGGAGCGGCTTGGCGACGTGGCAATCCAGAGGTCACAAGGCGCAATCTACGACCCCGCCACGTCCAGCATCGCCCGACCCACAAAACGCGCCGCGAAAACCGCGCGACGCCTACCCGCCCGCCGCAATCACAATATCCACCGCGCGCCGCAGCATCGTCATCGTCGCTTCCGGCGTCATGAACCCCGCATGCGCCGTCAGCGTCACATTCGGCGCATGCAACAAAGGATCATCCGCCACCGGCGGCTCCTGGCTGAACACGTCAATTGCCGCATGCCGGATATGGCCAGACGCCAGTAGCGCCGCCAAATCCGCCCCCACCACAATATCCGCGCGCGCCGTGTTGACGAAAATCACGCCCTTCTTCGTCCGCGCCAGCTTCGCATGATCAATAAACCCACGCGTCTGCTCATTCAGCCCCAGGCAAAGGCACAGAATATCTGACGTCGCCAGGACCGTATCGAGATCGACCATGCTCGCATGCGCGCTCTCAGCCGGCGAGCGGTTCCACGCCACCACCTTCATGCCCAACCCGTGCGCCATCCGCGCCACCTCGCGGCCAATGCCGCCGAGGCCAATAATGCCCAGCGTTTTGCCGAACATCTGCACACCCTCAATCTGGCGCCACTGTCCGGCGCGAACCTCCCGGTCCATCTGCGCCACGCCCCGTGCTGCCGCCATCGCCAGCGTGATGGTGTGCTCGGCCACCGTCGTGTCGCCATAGCCCTTGATGGTATCGACAATGATGCCCAGCTTCTCGGCCGCCGCCACATCGATGAAGCTCGAAGCTCCAGTGCCCAGAAACACAATCCGCGCAAGACCGGCGCAGCGCCCGAGCAGTTCGGCATTGAAATAAGTATGGTCATTGATCGCCGTGTCATACCCGGCCAGCAGCGCCTGCACATCGCCCGGCTGACCCGCCGCAATATTGACCGCAATCTTCGGATCACCCTCTCGCTGCACCGCCTCCCAAAGCGGGATCATGTCGGAAGGGCAGTCGAGAAAAAGTGCGGTCATAGATCGTTGCTCCAGCGTGGGGGATGCGACAGCAGCATCAAGACCGCCGTCACGCAATCCCCCACGGGAGCGAGATTACGAGCCCACGGCGTCAGAAACGCATTTCTTGGTGAAGCTCGTCTTGGCCGCACCAAACAGTTTCTTCTCAGCAGCGGTCGCGTCGCAGGTCTTCTGCGCATCGGTCTCGCACTTCTTCATAAAGCTGGTGGCAGCAGCCCCCGCGAGCTTCTTGTCAGCCGAGGTGGATTTGCACGTGGCTCCGTCGGCGAACGCGGCGGAGGAGGCAAGACAGATGGCTGCGGCAAGCATCAGTGTTTTCATGGCGGTATCCTCTCGTGACAAAGCGACGTGAAGTGACGTTAACCCGCCGTAACCATAGCCACCACAAGCGCCGCGCCGCAACCATAGCCAAATATCGGGATATCCTGGCCGCAACCATTTCGCCACTCAAACCCGTGCCGACAGCAGCAAATTGAACGCGCCCAAATACCCCAGCTCATCCGACCAGTAATGATGCACCTGCGCCTGCGAAAACCCCGCAGCCCTCAGCTTGTCCAAAATATCCCAGCCAATCTCGTTGATCTCACCGCGAAACTCCGCAGGCAACCGCCCAGCCCGGCGCGGCACATGTCCAAGGCGCGAGATCGTCTCCGCCGCCAGATAATGAAACGGCAACGAAAACACGAACCAGCCACCGCTCACCAGCACACGACGTATCTCCAGCAACGCCTCCTCCAACGGCGGAATGCGCTGTAGATAATCCCAGCAAATCGCAATCCCAAACGCCCCATCCGGCGCGTCCAGCCGGTACACCGCATCACCCCCCGCCTCCACCGAAAGCAGCAACCGAGGCAAAATCACCGGCGGGCTCACCTGCCCCGCCAGCCGATGCTCCAACGGTCCAGGCGGCCCAATGAACGCAAGTGCCGATTGTTCATCCAACCCGGCACAGGTCTGCAGAAAATGCAGCATGGCACGGGCACGATGGCCAAGCCGGTCAGCGCAGTTGCAAACCTGCCCATCCCGCCAATCCCCCGCCTGCGTCAAGAAATGCGCCACCCGCACGCAACTCGCACAACTCCCCTCACGCACGACCGAGCCATCACACACCGCCAGCGCCTGCTCATAAACGAAGCGTGCATCCAGCAGCGCTTGACTTTCACTGCAAAACGCATCGAACGCCGCCTGTCCATCAAACGCCACGCCCGGGAACCGCACACAACCAGGCAGAGCCAGACTACGTGATTTCACAAGGTCGACATCCACCCACACCCCTCCTCTATGCTCACATCCACCGCACCACCGTAGCGCCCGCGGCAGAAGGAGAAACTAGGGAATGGCCCGTATCCTCATCACCGGCGCTGCAGGCATGATCGGCTCACACCTGCTGGAAATGCTGGCTGAACGTGGCGAGCATGATGTGCTCGGCACCTATTTCCGCCCCACCATCCACCTCGGCGATATCGCAGGCCGCTTCAAACTTGCGGAACTCGATGTGCGCTACGGCGAAATGGTCCGCCGCTGCATCGACCAGCACCGTCCTGCATACGTCTACCACCTCGCCGCCCAAAGCCTGCCCACAGTGTCCTGGGCCAATCCGTGGGAGACGATGGATGTCAACATCCAAGGCACAGTCAACATCTTTGAAGCCGTCAAAAACGCCCGCGCCACCGATGCTAGCTACGACCCAATGGTCATCGTCGCCTGCTCCTCGGCGCAATACGGGGCCAGCCTCAACGCCACCAACACCCCAGTCGGTGAGGACGTAACGCCGCTGCCGCTTCACCCCTACGGCGTATCAAAAGTCGCGCAAGACCTGCTAGCCCATCAATACTGGTGCAACGACGGCATCCGCAGCATTCGCGCCCGCATCTTCAACTGCACCGGCCCGCGCAAACGTGACGACGTGGTCAGTGACTTCGCCGCCCGCGTCGCCAGCATCATGCACACCGGCGGCACCCTGCGCGTCGGCAACGTCAAAACCCGCAGAGCCATCATCGACGTCTACGATCTCGTCCAGGCCCTCCTGCTCCTCGCCGAACACGGTGAACCCGGCGAGGCATACAACATCTGTTCCGACACCGCCCATCTCATCGGCGACCTCATCGGCCTGTTCGAGCAAGCAGCCGGCCGCCCACTCCCCCTCCAGCCAGACCCCACCCTGTTCCGCCCCTCCGACGAAGCCATCATCTTCGGCCGCAACGATCGCCTCAAACAACGCACCGGGTGGCGGCAAAACGTCCCCATCGAACAAACAGTACGCCGAGTGTTGGACTACGAACTCCTGCGCAGGGCCGCGTGAACCAGCGCCATCAGGCCCAACGCCGCCGCTTCATCCAAGGTATCCTGCGCACCGCCGCACTTTGTGAAACCGCTGATCCCACCAGCCCAGTTCCAATCCTCGCCCAACTCGACGCCCGCCCCGCCAAACGCATCCTCACCGACCTCGACAATCTCCGCCATAGCGTCATCCAAGGCGGCACGCTCATCCTCGCAGAACGCCCAGGGAGCGACGCCACCCCACTCCGCCACGAACTCACCCGCCGCTTCGCCCACGTCACCACCCTCCAACAACGCGCCCTCACCGGCTCGGTGTTCGCCGGAGAACGCCACGCCAGCAGCCGCATGTTGCCACTCGCGCAGCCCGTCCAAGCCGCCTGCATCTGCATCCTCCACCTTGCCTCCGACGCAGAACTCCCCGCATTGCCCGCAAGCTTTCTCGAATCCGCCGAACTCGAAGCAGCAGCCGCAACCCTCCCCTTCGAAGCCCGCCTCCCCGCCGTCGCCCTCATCGAACGACTGCTTGACCGCGAGACCACACATTTCACCCAGGCCAACGAACTCGCCAGACTAAAACAGCGCGCCACCGAAGCGCCGCCCCGCACGGAAGCCACCAGCTTCGACAACCCTCGCCATCACCATTCCTGGCCACTTGCCGAAGATCGCGGTGGCATCAAAACCCTCTACGACCACCGCGTCGATGACGCTGCCATCCTCGAAGGAGATCGCGGCAGCGAATTCATGGCGAAATTCCAACTCGACACCGCCAAACCGGACTTCACCGGAGCCGTCACCCAAATCAACACCCACGGCCGCACCACCCAATCACCCACGCCAGACATCTCAATCGTCATCCCCATCTACGGCCAGCTCGCCTACACGCTGAACTGCCTCGACAGCCTGTTCACCCACCAATGCCATGCCACCTTCGAAATCATCATCGTCGATGACTGCTCCCCCGACATCAGCGGCGTTATCCTCACAGGCATCAAAGGCATCGCGCTGATCAGAATGTTTCGCAACGGCGGCTTCATCGCCAGCTGCAACATCGGAGCCAGCCAAGCGCGTGGTCGCTACGTCCTGTTCCTCAACAACGACACCCGCGTCGTCGATGGCTGGCTCGACACGCTCGTAGACAGCTTCACCATATTTCCCAAAGCGGGCCTCGTCGGCTCCAAAATGCTCTACCCCGATGGCGCGTTGCAGGAAGCCGGCGGCATCGTCTGGCGGGACGGCTCCTGCTGGAACCTCGGCCGCAACGATGATCCCAACCGCCCGCATTATGCCTGTGCGCGCGAGGTCGATTACGTCAGCGGGGCCTCGGTCATGCTGCCCACCAAACTGTTCCACCAGCTCGGCGGATTTGACGCCCACTACGCCCCCGCCTATTGCGAAGATGCTGATCTGGCCATGAAGGTCCGCGCAGCAGGGCGGGAAGTCTGGTTCCAACCCCAATCGCGCGTGGTGCATTACGAAGGCCGCACCTCCGGCACGGACACGAAACAAGGTGTGAAAGCCTACCAGGTTATCAACGGCCGCAAATTCTTCCAGCGCTGGCGCAAAGCCCTCGCCACCCATCGCCCGAACGCGCAAGACCCGTTCCATGAGCGAGACAGAAAAGCCACCCTGCGCGCCCTCGTGGTCGATGCCACCGTGCCCACACCGCGGCAGGATGCAGGCTCGGTCACCACCACCCTCACACTGCAACTGTTTCGCGCCCTCGGCTACAAAACCCACTTCGTCCCGCAGGACAACTTCCTGTTTCAGCCAGGACATTCCACCGATCTCATGCAGGCGGGCATCGAAGTTGCCTACGCCCCCTACGAAACAGATTTCGAAGAATACCTGCGCCGCTACGGCTGGTGCTTCGACGTGGTTCTCGTCTACCGCGTCACCGTGCTGGAAAAAGTCATCGAGCCGCTCAGGAGGCTCGCCCCACAAGCCCCGGTGCTCTTCCACACCATGGACCTGCATTTCCTGCGCATGCGCCGCGAAGCCGAACTCACACAAGACAACGACGCACTGATAAAGGCGGAGGCCATGCGCGACCGCGAACTCGCCATGATCAAGGCGGCCGACTGCACCATCACCCATTCCACCTACGAACAGGAATTGCTGCGCGATGTCGCACCCGATGCACCGGTTGCAGTCTGGCCCTTCATGTTTGAATTCCACGGCACGCAAGCCCGATTCACCGAACGACGAGATTTCGTCTTCCTCGGCGGTTATCGCCACTCCCCCAATATCGATGCCGTGCTATTCTTTGCGCGAGAAGTCCTGCCGCTCATCCACCAGCAAGAGCCCCAAGCCCGCTTCATCATCGCCGGGGCCAACCCCACGCCAGATGTTGAAGCCCTCGCCTGCGACCACATCATCGTGACCGGCCAAATCGAGGACCTCCGAACCGTGTTCGACACCGCCCGCGTGTTCGCCTGCAGCCTGCGCATCGGTGCCGGCACCAAGGGCAAAGTCTCCACCGCCATGGCATACGGCCTGCCCGTCGTCTCCACCTCCTGCGGAGCGGAGGGCATGGACCTCATCGACGGCGAAAACGTGCTGCTGGCAGACGGGGCCGAGGCCTTTGCCGAAGCCTGCCTGCGCGCCTATCGCGATCCGGTGCTGTGGCAAACCCTATCCGAACAGGGCCAAAAACTCGTGCGCGAAAACCATTCGCTGGCCATGGGCGAGCGCGTGCTGGCAGCCGCCATCGAAACCGCCTTGCAGCACCGCCTCGGCCTCGATCAACCCACCAGCGTCAGGACCGCAGCGCCTCCAGCACGGTTGACGGCGTGAGGATCTGCGGCAGCACCTGCACGGGCTTTCCGCCCGCTGGATAGAACAAATACAGCGGCACACCATCACGCCCCTGCTGCGCCAGAAACGCCGAAATCTCCGGGTCCTGCCGCGTCCAGTCGCCGGTCAGCCGAGCCACGCCCAGCTTATCGAACGCCTCACGCACCTCCGCCGGTGCCAGCGCCACGCGCTCATTCACCAAACACGTCACGCACCACGCCGCCGTCAAATTCACGAACACCGGCCGCCCTTCCGCACGCAGGCTCGCCAAACGCGCCGCGGTAAACCTCTCCCCGCTCGCCTGCTCCACCGCAGCCGGTGCGGGCGAAACCGTGGTGAGCAAGAACCCCGCCGCGATCACCGAGGCCAACGCCACGCCACGCCCCCAACGCCCAAGACCCATCGACCACGCCGCCATCCCAATCAGCACCATGCCGCCCGCCATCGCCAGCACGCCGTCCGCCCCCGCCTGCTGACTGATCACCCAGGCCAGCCACGCTGTCGCCGCATACATCGGAAACGCCAGCGCCTGCTTGAACACAATCATCCACCGCCCCGGTCGCGGGATCAGCCGGGCCACACCCGGCAGCATCTCCAACGCCACAATCGGGGCCGCCAACCCCACGCCCAGCGAGGCGAAAATCAGCAATGTCTCCACCGGTGAGGCCGTCAGCGCCGCCGCCAGCGCCACGCTCATGAACGGAGCCGTGCAGGGTGTCGCCACCAGCACCGCCAGCGCCCCGCTGAAAAAGCTGCCCGCAAAGCCACGCCGCAAGGTCAGGCTTTGCCCCGCCCCAACCACGCTCCCGCCGATCTCGAACACGCCCGAAAGGTTCAGCCCCACCGCGAACAGCACCCAGCCGATCACGGCTACGAACACCGGGGACTGAAACTGAAACCCCCAGCCGACAGCGTGGCCCAGCGAGCGCAACGCCAGCACAGCCCCGCCAATCGCCACAAAGCTCAGCACCACGCCCAGCGCATATCCCGCCGCCTGCGCCCGCGCCACGCTGCGCGCTTCGGAGGACAACCGCGCAATCGCCATCGCCTTCATCGCCAGCACCGGGAACACGCACGGCATCAGGTTCAGGATCAACCCACCCAGCAACGCGTAAGCATTGGCGCCATCCTGTGGGCCGATGGCAATGCCGATACTGGTGCCAATGGTTGCCGTATGGCCATCCAAATCATAAACTTCGCTAATGTGATCGATCAGCCG
>CAIJTR010000144.1 GCA_903823665.1 uncultured Rhodospirillales bacterium | reverse complement strand
TGGCGAAGGATCGACAGGATCTGCGGCTCGCTATATTTGCTGCTCTTCATCCGAATTCTACTCGTGCATCTTGCCGAGAAAATTCTACTCGTGAAGCCCCTTAAATTCCGGGGGGATTTTCATCCGCATCGATATACTCACGCTGTAACTGTTCGTGTCCATTGTGGAGGAGCAGAGTATCGCTCGGGCGGCGGAAAAAGTCATATTGCCGTGTCAGCCGTCAGCCGCCGCAACTCTGACATGGAGGACATGCTGCAACTGGGTCTGCTGATCCGGCACTCTAAGGGCATCGAGCCCACACCTGCTGGAGTTGCTCTGCTCGACCATGCTCGCACGATCCTGGGCAATCTGGCGCAACTTGAAACTGAGTTGGTCGGTTACCGCGAGGGCACGCGCGGGCATGTCAGGCTTTTCGTCAACAAATCCGTCATTTTGGAATCGTTGACGCAGGGGTTGGGCCAGTTCTTGCTGCTCCATCCTATGGTGCGGGTTGAGCTTGCGGAGACCATCAGCCCGCAGATTGTCGAGGCAGTGGTGGAAAACCGCGCCGATATTGGCATCTTCGGCGGCAATATTTTTGCCCCCTCCCTGCAATGCTTGCCATATCGACGTGACTGGCTTGTAGCCCTTTTGCCGACCGACCACCGGCTGGCCCACCGCGAGACGGTCTGGTTTGGTGATCTCGTCGATCAGGAGTTCATCAGCTTGGAGAAGGGAAGCTCGATCGACACGTTATGCGTCAAGGCGGCAGCCGAGTTGGGCCACCAATTGAAGCTGCGTGTGCGGGGCAGCGGTTTCGATGCGGTGTCTCATTTGGTGCGTGCCCAGATGGGCATCGGGATCGTGCCGCAGGAGATCACGACTGGACGGTCGGACGGTCTGTCTACCGTCCTGCTTGAGGAGAACTGGGCGCACCGCACGCTGATGCTGGCCGTGCGCGACCGTGCCAGCATGCCGCCAGCCACGCGCCTGCTGGTGAACCATTTGCTGGGTGAGACGCCTGCCCGGCGTCGCCGTGAGGCAAACGCCATCGTCAGGCGCGATGGCCGCTTGAAGAATGACGTCTGTTGAACACGGACTTGTTCCGAATACTTGCTGCGAACGCCGATGAACCGGCGACAGACAATCTGCGATAAGGAGGACGACCGATGACAATGATCATGACAAGGCGTTCTATGCTGACCGTGATCGGTGCTGGTGCTACGCTAGGCCTGCATCGGGCTCGTGCTGCCGATCTCAAGGCGGCCCGGGCAATCTATCCGACGGCAGAGGTTACATATCTCGCGCAATACATCGCTGAACGGCTGGGCTATTTCAAAGAGGCTGGGCTGGACTGCAAGCTCGTTCAGGGCGGCAGCGGTGTAAAGATGCGCGAGATCGTCGCGTCTGGGCAGGGCGACGTTGGCATCGGCGACATGTCCCATCCGATGCAGATCTCCAATCATGGCTGCAACGCCCGAATCCTAATGCCGGTTGATGTGCGCAATGGCAGCGTTGTTTTTGCCATGAACAGCAGGCTGGCCGACGCCGGCGTGACCACGTTGCAGCAATTTGTCGCCTCCAAGCGCCCAGACGGCCACAAACCGATCATTGGCGTGTCCTCACTCGGCGGCACCAACCATGTGTGGTCGTCGTATTACATGGAGCTGCTGAAGCTCGACGACATGGTCACCTGGGTGGGTGTGGGCGATGTCGATACCATGCTGGGCTCCTTGAAGACGCAGCAGATCGACGTGCTGGTGAACTCGACCGCGCTGATGCAGACGGCCACTGAGCATGGCTGGGGCAAGCTGCTGTTCGACGGCTCCAGTGAGGCCAACTGGAGCCAGTATATCGGCGGCAAGGTCCCAGCGACAGCGCATTTCTGCCTGCAGGCGGCAATCGAGCAGGACCGGCCGAAGATGCAGGCGCTTGTCACCGCACTTTGGCGGGCGATCCAATGGATCAAGGCACATTCGGTGGAGGACCAGAATGCCGTGGCCGAGCCCTATCTAGGCAGCACCTCACGCACCGCCACGTTGTCCGATCTCACGCTGATGAAGTCGTTGCTCGACTATGATGGCGTGATCGACCCCGCCGGTTACCAACGCGGCTCGAAGGTATGGTTCCGCGAGTTGACCGGCATCAAACCGATCACGATGGAGCAGATCATCGATAGCAGCTTCATACTGTCGGCCAAACAGACCTACCCGTCCGGCTAATTCCACGCATGGCCGATATACGTGTTGAGGTGAGGGGTCTTGGGAAATCGTTCCGGCTCGGCACGGGCGTGTTGGAGGCTGTAAAGGACGCCTCGTTCTCCATCGTCAAAGGTGAGTTCGTCGCTCTGCTCGGCCCCTCCGGCTCGGGGAAAAGTACTGTGCTCAACATGATCGCCGCTCTGATCAAGCCCAGTGGAGGCGAGATTTTGATCGATGGCACCCACATCGGGGCGCAGCGGGCGGTCCAACAAGTCGGTTACTTGTTCCAGCGTGACACGCTGTTCCCTTGGCGGACGGTGGCGTAAAACATTGACTACGGACTGGAACTGTCCGGCTTGTCAAAGTCCGTGCGCGTGGAACGTGTGGCTGCGTGCATTGCGCAGGCAGGGCTTGCAGGCTTTGCCGATGCCTACCCCTCCTCGCTTTCCGGTGGCATGCGGCAGCGCGCCGCTCTAGGTGTTCAGTCCCGGAGAGTCGTGACGATATACTGACCCGAGCGGGGAAAGACACGTTATGGCAGGCATTCTTCATGGCAGCGCCCGAACGACGCCGGGAGTTCGAGCCGAGCTCCAAGCGTCGAAAGAAACGAGCGGTGCCCTTGCCAAACGCTATGGCTTGAGCCGAACCACGGTGGCCAAATGGCGGGCACGCACAAACACCGCCGATGCCCCGATGGGGCCGCGCGCTCCCGCCAGCACCATGCTCACGCCTGTGGAAGAGGCAATGATTGTCGAGTTCCGGCGTCGCACCCTGCTGC
>CAIJTR010000143.1 GCA_903823665.1 uncultured Rhodospirillales bacterium | reverse complement strand
CCCCAGTACGCCCTATCTCGGCCCGACAAACACCGGCGTCGCGCAAAACACGGTGCGGACGCAGCGGGTCCAGATCCAGTTAAAATCCGGCCTGGCCGCCAGCGTCGGTAGCCAGACGACGCCATCGGTTGATGCAGGCTGGTCCGGCATCGCCGTCATCACGGTTGGATATGGCCAAACATCAATCGTCGCATCCAACATCGCCCAGGTGCCATCGTCGCCGGGCCTGCAATACAAACTGCCACAACTCCGCCCCGGCTTCTCCCAGATCGCCGCGTACACCGCTGGCGGCTCATTTGTCGTCCCGACCGGCGTCAGCAGAGTGAAGGTCACCGTCCTCGGCGGCGGTGGGGCCGGCGGCACCCACGCCATGATCCCTAGCGGCGGCGGTGGTGCGGGCGGTAGTGCAATCCGCATTCTCAACGGACTCATCCCCGGCAGCGTCATCCCGGTCACCGTAGGCCCCGGCGGCACCGCTCTGGTGGGCTCAGCGGGCTCGGGCGGCAATGGCGGTACCTCGAGCTTCGGCACCTACGTCTCCGCCACTGGAGGGTCTGGCGGCGGCGGCGGCTCTGTGATGACCACAGCGGCCGGTGGAAGTGGCGGAGGTGCCGCTGGCGGCGATGTGAACACCTCTGGAAGCTGCGGAACAGACAGTATTATTCCAGCGGCACGTGGCGGTGATGGCGGCGGCCCAGGCGGCGGTCGCGGCGCCACCGGTGCCGTCCAAGGCATCGCGGCGTTTGGCTATGGCGGTGGCGGCGGTGGCGGTGGCGCAAGCAATTCGACCGGAACGGGCACAGGCTCACCTGGCGGTAACGGCGCGTCCGGCCTGGTCGTTGTGGAGTATTGAGATATGAAAACCTATGCCCGGCTTCAGGATCAGGTCGTCGTCGAATTGTTCGCAACCGATCAGCACCCGTCCAACCTGTTCAATTCCGCGCTGACGTGGGTCGAGGTGACCTCTGGCAATGTCGCTCCTGGTTGGCGAGTAAGCTTAGACGGCACAACAAAAGCACCCACCTTTACGGCTCCCCCGCCTGAGACGCCGCCGGCTCACGTCCCTCCAAGTCTGGCCGATCTCCAGGCCGAGCTTGCCGTGCTCAATGCAAAATTCGCCGCTCTGACGTCGTCAAACAAAGCGGGAGGCTGACATGCCCACCACTGCAGCGCATGTTTGGCGTCCCAGCGGCGCGCGTCGGGTCGTGCTCGACGGTTTCGTGTCATTGCCACGCGGAACCATTACCACCACGCCAGCCCCGCTCACGTGGCCCGCCAAAGACCCCAGCGACGTCTTGGATTTTGAGTTCGACGTCTCCGCGGCACTCGTCGGCAACCAGGGCGACGGTATTTCGACGATCGATGTCCTCATCTCACCGAACGCGACCGGAGATCTCACGCTCACCAGCACAGTAGCCGATGGACACATCGCTGTGTTCTGGTTCACTGCTGGCCAGGTCGGCACGATCTACGCGGTGCAAATCACAATCGGCACAAGCTCAGGCCGCACGATAAGCCGTGCGGTGTTGCTCCCCGTCCAATCTCTGGCCACCGCCTCTACGCCAGTTTCGGTGCTGACCACCCAGACGGGGGCTACCATCTCAGATCAAGCCGGCAACCCCATCCTCATCGGGAGCTAGGCATATGACCGATATTCCGCACCTGCCTGCCGCAACCGCCGCCGGCAGCACCGACATGCTGCCCATAAGCCAGTCAGGTGTCACCCGTGCAGCCAGCGTCGCGCAAATCACTGCTGGCCTACAGCCAACTCTCGCCTTGAACTCCGGCCAATTGCTTGGCCGGATCAGCGCGGGAACGGGCGCACCTGAAAATGTCACCATCGGAGCGAACCTCTCTCTGGCCGGCGGAACCCTCGCGGCCACCGCTGCTCCCTACAACGTGTCGAGCCAAAGCCCCGGCACCTCGCCGTCAACGAGCGACCTCGTTGCGATGTCGCAGGCAGGATCTAATACAGCGGTATCGTTCGGCACGTTTATGTCTGGCCTGCCAAGACAGGCTGGACTTGATATTTCGCAATTGGCCACGACGCCTGCGGGAACGATCTTGTCCCGTCGTCTGTCCGCCCAAATGGCGGATGCACTACCCGTCGAAGCATTCGGCGCAGTGGGTGACGGTCTGACCGATGACACCGGCGCGTTCGCTATAGCATTCGCCAGTGGGCATCCTGTCCGGCTTGGCTCGAAGACCTACGTCGTCAACGGCCAACTCACAATCTCGGCGGCAGCCGCAAATCTCATCGGCGTCCCCGGCCAAAGCATTCTCCGCCGCCTTCAGCAGACAAATGGCAGTTCCTGGATTTCAATCCAAGGGACCAGTTTCCGCGCTGATGGCGTGACATTCGACGCCAACGGCGGAGCAATCGCCACCGATAATTGGGCCGTACTGGTCACCGCCGCGTGCCTGCAGACGGATTTTCATCGTTGCCTATTTCTCAATGCCGGTGGTGCTACGCTCGGACATGGGATCACGTTTCTAGCAAGCGATCCAGCGCAGACACAGCATTCGCTTCGTGGGTGTGAGTTTGCAAACAATGCTGTTCACGGCTTGTGGGTTCAAGCGTGCGCCGGTGCCCTGATCGAGGCTTGCCACGCCCACAACAATGGCAGTTACGGCATCGTATTAGATTTCAACGACCCGACATTTGTTCAAAAGCAGCGTCTGGCCCAGGTCATCGGCTGTCGTGCGTGGAACAATCAACGCGGCATTGTTGTCGGAAACTACAACGCCACAAACACTAACCCTGCCGTCTGGGGCAACGCCAACCCGGATGCCATCTCAGCGATCGTTGCCTGCAATGTCTGCCATGACAACAGCGTCTACGGCATCGCAATTTCAGGAAGCTCCCTACTGGCGCACAGCAATCTGTGTTCGAACAACGGTAACGCCACCGTGGGTGCAGGGATTTTGGCGAACATATCCTACAGCCGGCTGACCGCGAACATGATTACCGGCTCAGCCGCCTACGGCATCGACAGTGGCGGCTCAATCAATGCGGAAATCAGTCAGAACCATATTTTGAATCATGGTGTCGGCATAAACTGCGGCGGCAGTGTAAATGTGCGTGTTGATGGCAATACCCTTCAGGGTGCGGCCTACTGGGCCATTCAGGTCAACAATGTCGAGACAGATGGCAGAGGCAACAATTTCGGTCTTGTCTGCTCGCAGTTGGCGCTGACCGACAATTGGATCGCGATGACGAGTGCCGCAGCGGGTGGAATCCTGCTGCGAGATGGCCCATCCGGTATACTCGTCGCGCGCAACAACTTTGTGGGTTCTGGCGGTGCCTCTCTCGCCAACGCCCTCTGGGCGAGCACGGATCAAATAATTATCGAGCAGAACAGGTGGAATTTCACCCAGCGCTTTTACGTCAATCCAACCGCGCTGGGCGGCCTGCAAACGCTCATTGTGCCCGACATTGCCGATAGTCTGATGGTGACGAGTGCCGCAACCGGTATTCAGTCGATGCTGACGAACTACCAGACAATCATAAACGGTCAAATCAGCTTCATCCGAGTAACTGCCGGGGGCTCCGGCTACACATCGGCCAGCATCGCTCTTTCGGGCACAGGCACCGGTGCCACTGCAAACGCGGTGATCAACAACGGTGTCATCATCGGCGTGGTGGTGACTGCCGGGGGTAGCGGCTACGGCTCGAACGGTGCGACCGTCACCGTCGTGATCTCCGGCAATGGCACCGGGGCGACTGCGATCGGATATGCGGGGGTTCCGATCCCGGAAGAACGTCGCCTTCTCATCCGTTGCAATACCGCTGTGAAGTTCTTTCGTGCAAGCGCCCTTCCCGTTCAGGAGAATTGGACGGCGGCGGACATGACTGTCGCCGCAAACGCGGACGTTCTGTTCGTCGGCACTTTTAACAGTTGGCGCACAAGTTACTTCAGCAGTGCAGATTACATGCTGCCAGATACGACCGGTGGCACGCAGTTCCGTAGCTTTAACAACGGTGATGTGCAGTTGCGTCCCAACGGGAGCGGCCATGTAAGACTGACGAGCGACGCGGAAGCCACGGGCTGTAGCGAAATGATCGGCAGGAACACGCCACAGGGGGCCGTTGCGGCACCGCCTGGATCAACTTACCGGAACCTCAATGGTGGCATCGGCAGCAGCTTCTTCGTGAAGCAAACGGGCACCGGCAACACCGGCTGGAGCGCTATCGCCTAGCGATCTGTGCGCAATACCAACTGACGCCAAAGTTTTCAGATCACCAGCCCCACACGGGCGCGGGGAGAATACGCATGCCAACATTGGAACAACTTCCCGAAGCCGTGCTGACCGCCCCAACCGATGTCGTATTGATCGATCAGGCTGGCACGGCAAAGTCAGCCACGGTCGCGGTACTCACCGCCGGCTTGCAGCCCGCATTGATGCTGGCACCGGGCACGCTGCTCGGCCGGTCTGGTATTGGTGCTGGCGCGCCACAGCCCATCAACCTCGGCACCGGCCTCACTCTCTCCAACGCTACTATCGGCGTGGATACAACTGCGATTGCACCGGTCAGTTCACCGCAATTTGTGGGATCGCCCACGGCACCAACGGCGGTCCTGGGCGATAACAGCAGCAGCATCGCCACCACCGCGTTTGTGCAGGCAAACAACACTCGCGCGATCAGGCTTGCCGGTGATGTCATTGTCAGCGGCGAATCTGCAAATGGCGTGATAAACACAGCTCTCGCCACCATCACAACGCCCGGCACTTACAGCCAGGTCACCGTCAACGCCAAGGGCCAAGTCACGTCGGGAAGCTCACTCTCGGTGCCCGGCACCGACGTTTCGGCAAGCGTGGTTCAAGCCTTGGGCGCAACGCAGGCCTCCCCATTGTCCACGCATCTCGGCATTCAGCTTGACGCGGTCCTCGATTTTGGTGCCGACCCAACCGGTAGCGCAGACAGCACCCTCGCCATCCAGACCGCAATCGTAGCACTGCAGACCGCCGGTGGTGGAAAGCTTCGCCTGGCCGGCCAATTTAAAATCAGTTCTACGCTGACCATCACCGGCAGCCACATCAATCTATCTGGCCTTGGGCACGGACAGTTGCATGGAGATCTGACATGGCCTGCTCCAAGCCGCATCGTATGGGCTGGGTCCAGTGGCGGCACCATGCTCAACATCTCCCCTGTGACAGACACGATCTCCGGCAAAGCCCTGATCTCCGTCGAGGTTCACGATATCCTATTTGATTGCCAGAGCCTCGCTGCAACCGGCGTAAAAATTGCTTCCGTCCGGCATGGCAAGTTCAAAATCGCATATTTGAACCCAAGCGTGGGCACGAGCAATCAGGCGGGTATTGTGCTCGATACTGCCGACATCGCTGAATACAATGACACGCAATACAATGAACTCCATGTCGTCGGAGCAGAGTTAGGCTCAGGCGGTCAAGGCATCCTCTTGCAGGCCAAAAGCCGGGCGTGCAAAGCAGCAGGTGCCATTTATTACGGCAACACATCATATAATAATTTCAAATATGTTGATCTCCATTATTGGCGTGGCGTCCCCATCACGTTGCGGGAGACAGACAACAACGTGTTTGAAAACTGGGGTGCCAATGCCCCCCCGATGGTCCCCCCAGCGCACGCCACCCCGCCCTACGCTACCGCCAACAGCATCGAAATTCAGGGTAGTTCTGATCCCGTTTGGGCATTCGCCGCCATAAGCAACGTCTTTGTCCACGGAGCCGTTGCGGGCCCGATTATGTGCCGCGGGACGCCAAGTTACAATGTGGCGTCTGGTGCCGGCACCCCCCCGAACCCGAACCTCTTTTTGCAGCTGGACAAGGGCAATGGCGTTGCCGATCCGACAATCGAGGCCGGGGCATACGCGTCATTCGGTGATCTCTATTTCATCGACAACGGCAAAGGACTCACCCAGGCAACACTCTCCGATACCCGAGCTGGTGTTCAAAGCCTGCGTGCCAAGCTTGCGAGCTTAGGCAATATAGGCGGTGCCGCGTTTCATGCCTCGAATGGAATGGCCGCACAGTTCTTTTCGCCTGATGTCTCGCAGTCTTGGGCCGTCAATTCTGGTGTCGATGGTAGCTTATCGTTGATTCCCGCTGCCCAATCCTATTTCCCACTCTCCGTGGGACAGCCAGGTCAGCCTGAAGTTCGCCTCAGCGGGGCTGGTGCCGGGAGCCCCGTTGCTGTCTCTGCTTACAGTAGCGCCAGCGCCAATGTTTCGATGGTGATCGCAGCGCAAGGCACCGGCACAGTCTATTCCTCAACCGGCCACGGTATCCAATTTCAGGTGACCGATAGCGGTGCCCCAGCGGCCAATATCGTCAGTGCTCGCGGTGCGCCCGCTGGCAGTGCCCCGGCGATCCAGGTCTATGGCACAGACACCAACATTGACCTCAATCTAGCAGGACAAGGCACCGGTCTCGTTCGTGGCACGACAGCACCAACGAGCGACAATTCGAGCGCATTTGCAACAACTGCCTGGGTTCAAGGGCAGACCTACGTCTCCGGCCATACGAATGCGTTTTCGATCGGCAACGGCGTGTTAGGCAACGCTGCCCAGCCCGCCAACGCCGCGGTCGATTTGATTGCGCCGTTGGCAGGTACCACTTACGTCGACAATGTTTTGAGTGTGCAAAATAACTCGGTCAACGCATCTGGGCTTGCCGGCAATGCGGCCATTCGTTTCCGTGCCAGTACCGCCACCGGTGGCTACGAGCGCGGGGCAATTGGCTACTCCGCACCCATAAACTCAGCCTTCTTCCCACATCTGTTGTATGCCGAAATCGGCAATATAGCTGTGGCTGCAGATGCCAACGATACAGACTTTTCAGTCGTTAACACCCACGCGTCTGGTGCATTACATTTTCCAGGGACGAGCTATCAAGCGCTGACTGTTCAAGGCTCCACCGGGAATATAGCATTTGCAGGACCGACCGGCACGAGCGCGGGGTGGAATGCTGCAACCGGCATATTCACTACCACCGGCGTTGCATCTGCGAACGCGGGCACTGCGTTCACGGTAGGAACGCCTCTTGGTGCAGCGCTTAAAGTCAATGATGTCGGCCAGACCGCGTTGTCCAGTCTCGTGATAACTCCGGGCAACGGTGGAACGCCAGTCATTATGGCGGTCAGCGGTGAGACCAACCAGGGCTTCAGCTTCCGTTCGGCGGGCAATGGACAGATAAACTTTCAGTCGGGTGCTGGGGGGGGCACAAGTTCCCTCACGGTGTTCCCCAACACGTCCGCCGTCAATGCAGTTGCAATTATGGGTGGATCGAGCGGCTCACCGGTTACGATCGGGGTCAATGGCGCAGACCCAAACGTGTCGATCAACATTAATCCGCAGGGCTCCGGCACCGTCTACATCGCCAAGCTCCAGGGTGCGGGTGGAACGATCGACAACACGGCCGTTGGATCAAATGTCCCCAGCATTGGGTCGTTCACAACGCTGCGGTCGAATGGCCTTGCGAGCTTTTCCGGGGGGCTAGCCGATTCAAGTGTTCTCAACCAAACTCCCAGTTCTGGTTTCTCGATTTCCGTGCCTAACGGAGTGTCCACATTGCAGCTTACGCCTGCTGCACCTTTGGCCTCGGGCGCTATCACCTGCCCATCATCTCCCGGCAACGGACAATGGTTTTTTGTCACCTCAACAGCGCCAGTGAGCGCGTGCAGTTTTTCGGCCGCTGCTGGTCAGACGATATTGGGGGCACCAAATTCACTCTCGGCTTTTGTCGAGGTGGCGTTCCAATATCAGACCGCCACATCGCGATGGATCTGTCAATCCGGCAATGATGCCCGTGTTTCGTCAGTAGCCAGCGCAGCGGCGTTGCTGTTTGGCACGGGCATTGATGGGGCCGCCACAATCAGCTCCGGCACAACCGTGCTGACCCGCGATATGCACTATACCAACCTTACGATCTCAGGCACCGGCGTGCTGAACCCAAGCGGATGGCGCGTATTTGTGAGCGGTCTGCTTGATCTCTCAGCTGCAGCTAGCGGTGCCATCATCGCGAACGGGACGAACGCAAACAATGGTGTAGCCGCAGTTGGCGGTGCGTCACCAAGCGGGCTTGCTCTGCGCACGGTTGGGCAGTCGCCATCGACCGGCGGCACAGGTGGGAACGGTACCACCACCACGGGCGGTGCTGGAACGTCCGGCGCGTCTGTCACGTATGGCAACGGTGGCAATGGTGGGACGGCAGGCGCTGGTGGTAGCAGCTCCTCTGCGGGTGGCAGTGCTGGTACGGGCGGCATCGAAACCGCTCAAATCCCGCTTAACACGCCCACGCTCAACTTCTGGTGCTCTGCCAACAATGCCGGTCTCGCCTCAGGTTTGCTGGGAGGCGGCGGCGGCGCGGGGGGGGGCGATGGCGTGAATACTGGCGGCGGCGGCGGCTCCGGCGGCTCCTACGGTGGCGTGATTGCACTTTTCGCCAGAAGCATAAGTCGCGGCACCAATATCAACACGGCGCTTCTCCAAGCCAAAGGCAGTTCGGGCGGCAATGGTGCGTCAGCAACAGCCGGGAATGCGGCGGGTGGTGGTGGTGGCGGTGGTGGTGGCGGTGGCCTTATTTATATCATCACAGAAAATTTGACCGGGAGCTCGATTGCCAATGCTCTCGATGTGTCAGGCGGCAGTGGCGGCAGCGGCGGTTCTGGCCTTGGAACTGGCAAGGGTGGTAGCGGTGGGTCTGGCGGTGCCAGTGGCTGTGTGCAGATTTTGAATTTGGTCAGCCCGGCCTTCGCAAGCAGCACTTGGAATATTGCCGGAAGTACCGGCGCTTCAACAGCGTCTATCACCGGTGGCTCGGGTGGGGCTGGAGCTCAGCTTCGTGCTGGACTGTAACGCCGACGTATCTCAATTACGTCGCGTAGCATGTAAATTATTACCAACGACGCGGGATGATCCTATGAACCCAGACTATATTGGTCCCATCATCAGTTTCATTGGTGCGGTTCTGCTTGCGGCATTCTCCTTTGTTGTGAAGCGAGTGGTCATGCGCATCGATGGGATTGAACATCTAGTGTCTGCACTGGATGCCGTCACAACAGCGAGGATTCATAATCTGGACCAAGCAACACAGGCCCGGATCGCGGGCGTCGAGCAGATCAGTGACGCCAAAGTTAGAGAGTGTCAGAACGGCCATATGACTCGCGAAGACGCGATCGTGCGCTTTGTCATGGAGCGTGCTAGCGAAGCTGACAAGAAATATGCAACGGTCCGAGAAATATTGGATGTGCAGGATCGTCTTCTTGCCATTGACAGCAATGTCCGGGCAATTTTGGCTGCTTTGGAGCGTGTTGTTCCAAATTAATGATCAACAAAAAATAGTGCTGTCGATATTAAATGTCTTCCTATTTCGAAAGTTTGTTTTGATGAATATGGTGTCGTCTGCGGCGATTGCGATGATTGAACGGTTTGAAGTGGGCGGGGAGCAGGATTACGTCGCCCGGCCTACCTGGCCCGGTGGTGCCTCAGGCGTTACGATAGGTGTTGGATACGACCTCGGCTATGCCTCGCCGGCACAGATCGCTGAGGATTGGGCGATGTTGCCAAAGGAGATCTGCCATCGCCTTCAATCTTACTCCGGCAAAACGGGTGTTGCGGCAGCTGCTGTTATTTGTAACGCGCATGATATTTTTGTGCCGGAAGTGGCCGCACTTGATGTCTTTCGGCGGCGTGACATTCCGCGTGCTGTGAACCTTACAAACGAAACGTTCCTGAACTGTGCAGCGATTTCGCCAGACAGTTTCGGCGCACTTGTGAGCCTCGTGTTTAATCGCGGTTCGTCGATGAGAGATACCCAGCCCAACTCCAACAGGTTGGAGATGCGGCAAATTCGCGATGCCATGGCGCGTTCGGAATTCGATTCGATCCCTACCTTTATTAGGAACATGAAGCGGCTCTGGATTGGCAAGGGCTTGGACGGTTTGCTTGCGCGCAGAGACACCGAGGCCGCGATGTTCGAGAATGGTTTGTCCCAGCCAAAACCTACGCCGCCGTGAGCGTCAGCAGTGTTTGAATTTCAGGCTTGCAAGAGCCGCAATTGGTTCCGGCCTTGGTTTGGGAGCCGATATCTTCGATGCTTTTGCATCCGCCACGGATCGCTGACTTGATCGTATTCGAGCCAATCGTGAAACATACGCAGATCAGCGTATCAACGGTCGCGGCTTGTGATGCGCTGCCCAGTACGAGGTTATGACGCTCCTCAATCGATGAAATCTCTGCGGAGAATTGACTGATCAGCCAATCGCGCGAGGGCATCTTGTGGTTGCGCCCGATAAAGATGCAGGCCTGCAATTTGTCGTTCTCCATAAGGACAGAACGGAAGATTGAGCGATCCTGATCCTGCAGTGAGATCCATGCGCCGACTTCGTCCGAAAGAAGAAGTTTCATTTTTTCAAATGCAAGTTTGGGATCGCCCTGCCCAGCCAATTCATGCCGCCAGCCATCTGTGATCGGCAATATTGCGCACCAATCTGCAATCGCAGTCCCGAGAGAAAAACTCGTAAGAGCGAAGCCGTGCCAGCTCGTGCCATAGGGCGAGATCCGCACCGGCGTGTGTTTTAGTTCTGGCTGGCCGCTGACCGGGTCGACATGCGCGTTCACCACGCCGTTGATCCGTCCGGATGGGCAGAACTGGCTCGTCCAATGCATCGGCGCGAAAACCTCTCCCCGGCGTTGCGCCGGGTCCAGTTTCGCGCGCAGCACGCTCCGGCCCGTGGCTGACGACACCTCCACAAGGCTTGAATCTTCGATGCCCTCGGCGTCATCAGGGTGGATCGATAGGAATGGCTCAGGGATATGGGCATGAAGCCGCACGGCTTTGCCGGTTCGCGTCATCGTGTGCCACTGGTCACGTATCCGGCCAGTGTTGAGGGTGAGCGGAAAGCCAGGTGAGACGTCCTGTGCGGGTGCGCGCATGGGCGTTTTGACGAGGCGCGCATCTGTCCCGTCGGCAAATAGCCTCGCTTTAGACGACTGCCCCGCCGCACATGGCCAGCGCGTTGGCTTCAAGGCATCGTATCCAGCGTCATCAAGCGCCGCGAGGCTAGAGATGTCGAACAGTCGCCGCCCATGATTTTCCAAGCCTGAGAGGGTCGCGTGCTCGCGGAAAATATCGGCCGGGACGCGCCATGCAAAGGCGTGGGCAAAGCCCATCCTCTGCGCCACGCTCGCAATAATCCACCAATCTGGCTTCGCCTCGCCGGGGGCGGAGAGGAACCCGCGCTGACGGCTGATCATACGTTCGCTATTGGTGACGGTGCCGTTTTTCTCGCCCCAGGCTAAAGCGGGCAGACGAATATGGGCGAAATCTGCGCTGTCAGTCGCGCGCACGCAGTCGGATACCACGACGGTTTCGCAAATGGCCAGCGCTGCGCGAACTGCCTCAGCCTCTGGCATCGAAACGGCCGGGTTGGTGGCCATGATCCAAATGGCACGAACACGGCCGTCAGCAACCGCGCGGAACAAATCCACCGCCTTGTATCCTGGCCGCGCAGCAAGGTTTTTGGTGTTCCAGAAGTTTCGCAGCAGCTCAGCGTCACCGTGGCGGTCCCATTCCAGATGGGCGGCGAGCATGTTTGCCAACGCACCAACCTCACGCCCTCCCATCGCGTTGGGCTGGCCGGTGATGCTGAACGGTCCCGCACCTGGAACCCCGATGCGGCCTGTGATGATGTGGACGTTGAGGATGGCGTTGACCTTGTCCGCCCCCGCCGTCGATTGATTAACACCCTGACTGAAAACCGTGACAACCTTCGGCGTGCTCGCAAACCAGCTATAAAATCTTGCGACGTCTGCCTCATCCAGGCCGCAGATTTTGGCGACCGTGGAGAGATTGGGCGTCTGGTTTCGGGCCAGTTCGACGGCCTCGTGCGCGCTATCTTCACCGAGAATGGCAAGAAGCCCGCTGAACAGCGCAACGTCCGTGCCCGCCCGCAATGGCAGGTGTAAATCAGCCGCCTCGCACGTGCTGGTGCGGCGAGGGTCGATGACCACCACGCGCATTTCTGGACGCGCCGCTTTTGCCTCGACGATCCGCTGGTAGATGACGGGATGGCACCAGGCGGTATTGGAGCCCACGAGAACGACGAGATCGGCGAGTTCGAGGTCTTCGTAAACACCCGGCACGACATCTTCGCCGAATGCCCGTTTGTGGCCTGCAACCGTACTCGCCATGCAGAGGCGGGAGTTGCTGTCGATGTTGGCGGTGCCAAGGAAGCCTTTGGCAAACTTATTGGCGGCGTAGTAATCTTCGGTCAGTAGCTGCCCTGATACGTAGAGCGCCACCGAGTCTGGCCCGTGTTCAGCGATCGTCGCCGAGAAGCGCTTGGCGACCTCCGTCAATGCGGTGGCCCAGTCAGTTGGCATGCCGTCGATCTCGGGATGCAAAAGCCGGTCGGTCAGCGACAATGTTTCGCCGAGTGCGGAACCTTTGCTGCACAACCGGCCCAGATTGGCTGGGTGATCCGGATCGCCCTTGATCTCGCTTTTATTTTTTACCAGAACACCGCAACCTACGCCGCAATAGGGGCAGGTGGTTCGGACGACGCCGGACGGAGCAGCGGCGGAGTTCACGCCGTGACCTGCGCCGGGCTGGGCGGCAGATTGGGGCGTGCGGCGTCGATCCCCGCCCGGATCGCCCCGGCCGTCCAGATATCCGGCCGCCATAGGCGTTCGATTGTCTCATCATCACCGACCGGGGCGTGGTGCCAGCGTTTGATCTGGCCGAGCCACCACGTGCCGTGTTCCGGATGGGGATAGGTGGCGGCCGGATGAAATTGCGGCGCACCATGGCCGGACAGCGATTGCAGGATGACTGGCTCAGGCACGCCAGATAACGCGCGGGCCTTCAGCGACTTGGCGGCGGTTTCGTGATTGGCGGAGTTTGACAGCCATTGCCCCGCTTCGATTAGTGCCGCGACCAAACCCACAATTTGCTCCGGCTTGCGTGCCAGGCGTTCGGCTGAAACGGCCAGCAGCTTTTCCGGATGCTCGGGCCAGATATCCGCCGTTGTCAGCACGATTTGACCGGCGTCGAGATCAACGGCGCGCTCTCCCCATGGGGCACCAGCGCAGAACCCGTCGATGTGGTCTTCCGCCAACTCATCGGCGACCAACGGCGGTGGCACCACGCGCAGCTGAACGTCTTGGTCGGGCATGATGCCGGCGGAGGCTAGCCAGTGACGCAGCAGATAGTGATGCGACGAGTGGGCGAACACTGTGGCCAGGATTGGCGCCGGACGGCCCTGTTGGCGACGGCGCGCCAAGGCTGCGGCCAGGGCTTCGGCGGGCAATGGGCGGTGTTTGGCCAGTTCTGGCGCAGCTGCTTCGATCTCCGCCATCATCTTGTGGCTGAGCGTGATGCTGTTTCCTTGCCGGGACAGCACAGACACCACCGCGAGATTACAGCTGAGGCCACCGAGGCCCAGGCCTGCGGCGATCGGCATGGGTGACAGCATCTGGCCGCCGTCGAGCTGACCCAACGCCACGCGGTCGCGCAGGGCGGACCAGGCGCTGACGGCGCTTAGGCGGACGTAGATGCCGTGGCGTTCGAACAGCCCATTTGCCTCGGCCACCAGTAGTGGCGCGCAATCCGTCAGCGGCATAAAGCCAAGGCGCAGAACCTCTGTCCCATTCGCGCGCGCGACAGTGGGTTTTTCGAGGGTGTCGGTCTCGGTGGAGGTGGCCATTCAGGTCGGCTCCGCGTGGCACATCGTGCTGTCATCAGGGGAGCGGACCGCCATTGGGCCGCAAGGGGCAAAATTGTTAGGATAATCGCCGTCGTTGCCGATCATCCGCGAGGGTCGTCGCCTTCGCACGTCTTGCCGTCTATGAAGCAACCGGTATGCCATGAGCATTGCCGCGAAAACATGCGTGGAAAATTGTGCTTAGGCCGCGATGAAAATAAAATGCTGAATAATTAAGCAGAAGTTGCTTGGTTTAGAGCAATTTTGCCATCGAGATCACATTCTCAGCAACCTCCGCCAGTCGCTTGCCTTGATCCATGGCGAGCCGCCGGAGGGTGCGATAGGCTTCGTCCTCGCTCATCCGGCGGGATTGCATTAGCAGCCCCTTCGCGCGGTCGACGAGTTTCCGCTCGGTGAGGGCCGTTTTTGCCTCGGCAAGCTCTGCGCGAAGTGCCTGATGGGCCTTGAAGCGGGCCACGGCGACATCGATCACCGCGCGGACCCGCGAAGGCTGCAGGCCCTCGACGACATAGGCGGCCACGCCGGCCTTCATCGCCGCGTTGATGCTGTCGGGATCGGTGGTGTCGACGAACATGACCACCGGGCGAGGCTCGTCGCGATGCAGCGCGCCCATGCTTTCGATGGCGTCACGCGACGCGTGGTCGAGGTCACAGACCACAATATCGGCCCGCCTGAGGCGAACTTCGGTGACAATGTCGGCGTGCTCAGTGATGTGCCCAACAATTGTGCAGCCATCGGCCGTAAGGCCCGCGCTGACGGTTGCGCTGCGTTCGGCATTATCATCGATCAACAATACGCGCAGCGTCATGCCCTAATCCT
This sequence comes from uncultured Rhodospirillales bacterium, assembly GCA_903823665.1. Classification (GTDB taxonomy): domain Bacteria; phylum Pseudomonadota; class Alphaproteobacteria; order Acetobacterales; family Acetobacteraceae; genus CAIQQQ01. The sequence continues at coordinate 1,855 of CAIJTR010000143.1, read as the reverse complement.
GATTGTGAAAAGCCGCGCGGGCTGTGACTGCGGGTCCTCCTGCAATCATGATGCCTCGTGCGGCCACTCTCGCCAATGATTGTGTTTTGCGCGACAGTTCCATCTCGAAGCGGGGGAGCGGGACATGTCGGTGGTGACGGTGGAGCAGCGCGGTGCGATCTCCATCATAAGGATCAACCGGCCGGACAAGCTCAATGCCATCTCGTCTGACGTGGCGCTGGAGCTTCAGGTGGCGTTCGAGGATTTTGAGCGCTCAGACCAGCGCGTAGCCGTTCTGTCATCAGTGGGGGCGCGGGCGTTCTCGGCCGGGGCTGACATCCATGATTTGCCGGATTTGTGGCGGGCGGTGCCGGGTCTGGGCTGCAAACTGTCCAAGCCCGTGATTGCCGCTGTGTCCGGCTGGTGCGTGGGCGGGGCGCTGGTGATGGCGATGATGTGCGATTTGCTGGTGGCCACCGAGGACGCCGTGTTCAGCTATCCGGAGGCGCGTCTGGGGCTGACCTTTGGGCTGATTGCATCATTGGTGACGCGGATGCCGCACAAGATGGCGATGGAGGTGATGCTGCTGGGTCGTCATCTTTCGGCTAGCCGGGCCTATGATGTGGGGTTTGCCAACGAGGTTGTAGCGAATGGCACGCATGAGGCGGCGGCGCTGGCGATGGCTGAGGAGTTGCTGGGCTCCGCTCCGCTGGTGATCGCAGCGCTGAAGCAGTTGGTGAATGACGTTCTGCCAACCGGACCTGTGGAGCGGATGCTGGCAACCAGTCAGGCGCTGGCGGCGGTGCGGGAGAGTGAAGATTTTGCCGAGGGTGCGCAGGCTTTTGCCGAGAAGCGGTCGCCCCGGTTTCAGGGACGTTGAGCGGGAGAGATCGATGCAGCGTGTGGTGATTGTCGGCGGGGGCGTGGTGGGCAGCTCGATTGCCTATCATCTGGCATTGCACCCGATGTTTGCCGGTGAGGTCACGGTGATTGAGCGTGACCCGACTTACACGCGGGCGTCGTCCGCACTTTCGTGTAGTTCCATACGTGTGCAGTTTTCGACACCGGTGAACATCTCGCTGTCTCAGTTTGGGCTGGAGTTCATCAAGCGCGCCTCTGTGGATTTGGCGGTGGGAGATGATATCCCGGCACTTGGGCTGCGGGAGCCTGGGTATTTGTATCTGGTGCCGCCCGCTGGTGTTCCGGTTCTGCGCGAGATCTATGCGACCCAGCGTGCGCAGGGTGGGGATGTGGCGTTGCTTTCGCCGGAGGAGTTGGGCGCGCGGTTTGGCTATATCGACACGGACGGGGTGGCGTTGGGGTCGCTTGGTGTGACTGGTGAGGGCTGGTTCAATGGTCCCGGCCTGCATCAGGCCATTCGCTCGAAGGCGCGGTCGTTGGGCGTGAAGTTCGTTTCGGCTGCGGCGTGTGGGTTTGAGCATGGGGCTGGCGTTTTGATCAGCGCTGTGAAACTTGCTGATGGCAGCAGCGTTCCCGCGGATATCGCAATCAATGCCGCGGGTGGTTGGGCGCATGAGGTGGCGGCTTGGGCGGGTGTGGAATTGCCGATCCGGCCTCGGCGTCGGATGGTGTTTACGTTTGCGTGCCGCGCCGAGCTTCCGCATTTTCCGTTGCTGATTGATCCGACGGGGATTTGGGTGCGGCCAGAGGGCAATGGTTTTCTCTGTGGCTTCTCACCGGGCGAGGGTGAGGATGATCCTGACGAGCCGGAGCTGATGATTGATGAGGCGGTGTTTGCTGAGCGCATCTGGCCGGTTCTGGCGGCGCGCATTCCGGCGTTTGAGGAAGTGAAGCTGACCGGTGGTTGGGCTGGGTATTACGACATGAATTTGTTCGATCATAACGGCATTGTTGG
>CAIJTR010000142.1 GCA_903823665.1 uncultured Rhodospirillales bacterium | reverse complement strand
TGATGAGGCGGTGTTTGCTGAGCGCATCTGGCCGGTTCTGGCGGCGCGCATTCCGGCGTTTGAGGAAGTGAAGCTGACCGGTGGTTGGGCTGGGTATTACGACATGAATTTGTTCGATCATAACGGCATTGTTGGCCCACATCCGGCGGCACCGTCACTGTTGCATGTGGCTGGGTTCAGTGGGCACGGCATGCAGCATGCACCGGGGATTGGGCGTGGGGTGGCGGAGCTCATTGCGGAAGGTGGGTTTATCAGCCTTGATCTTTCGCCATTGGCGACGGACCGGCTAGCACGGGGTGAGAAGCTGTTGGAACGCTGCGTGATCTGATCAGGCGGCGAGGCGTTGGCTGAGCGCGAATGAGAGACGTGCGATACCTTCCGTGAAGCTGAGCTTGCCAAAGCCGACGCGGAAATGATCGGTGGGGAGTTCAGCGAGGCGAGAGGCCCAGACGCTGGCGGGGAGCACGAGTGTGCCGGTGTCTCGGGCGAGGTTGGTGGCGAATGTTTCGACGTCACCGTGATAGCGGATGTAGCCGACGACGCCGCCTTCCGAGCGGTGCCAACTCACTCTGTCGGCGTGATCTTGCATGAAGGCGTCAAGCACTTCGAGATTGGAGCGTGCTATCTCTCGATTGCGAGAGAGCAGCGCATCAGCGGCTCCGAGGGCGATGTGGGCGAGGACTTCTGAGGGTGCGGAGAGGCAGAGTGATTCGCGGCATTTTAAGCTGTTGACGTGTGCGATCAGGTTCTTGTCTTTGCTGGCGAGCCAGCCGACGCGCAGGCCAGGGAGGCCCATGCTTTTTGATACGGCGTCGATTGAAATACCGAGTTCGTAGGCGTCAGCAACGCAGGGCAGGCGTTGGGTGGGATCTCGGTCGATCAAGCGGTAGACTTCATCGTTGATCAGCCATAGGCCGTGTTCGCGGCAAAGCGCGATGAGGGCGTCGAAGGCGTCCGCGTCGATTAGTTTGCCGGTGGGGTTGTTCGGGAAGTTGATGAGGATGAGGCGTGTGTTGGGGCGGATGGCGGCTTTGATGGCGTCGATGTCGAGTGCCCAGCCTTGTGTTGCGTCAAGCGCGATGCCGGTGGTGGCGCAAAGGTTGGACATCGCCATTTCGCAGGGTTGGTAGGCGGGCAGGATGATAATGGCGTGGTCATCGAGGGTGAGCAGGGCGCGCAGGGTGAGGTTGAAGGCTTCTTGTGCGCCGGCGCAGGCGATGATGTGGGTGGCGTCGATTTGCTCGTAACCCTCGGCGATGCGGGTGCGCAGCCATTCGGCTCCGTTGGGGTCGGTGTAGCCTAGGCCCAGATCATCCCAGCGCGCGAGGTCATCCGGGGAGGCGAGGGCGAGAAGTTCCGGCACGCGCCAGGTTTCGGATTCAGACGCGGCGAGGTTGTGCCGCATGGTGGGATACCAGCGGGCGAGAAAGGTGCCGAGCGCGAAATCTTCCATTTTCGCTCCTCGATCATGATGCGTTTTGATTGAAACCCATCATGATCTCGCTGTTTGTTGGGTCGCGTGATTCAGACCTCCGGTCATCACGCTCCTAGGATTTTGCGCTGGCCACCCGGACGAAGGTGCTGATGATGCGGCTGCCAGCTTTCAAAGTTCCCTGCATTGATCCGGCAACTTTGGATACGCCACCGATGCGGCAGCGATAGGGCATGGGCACTTCAATGATGCGCAGGCGTGCTCTTGCGGCTTTCATCTGCATTTCGATGTTCCAACCGTAGGTCATTTCCTGCATGTCGAGCCTAGCCAGCGCCTCGCGGCTGATGGCGCGGAAGGCGCACATGTCGGTGTAGGCGCGGCCATAAAGGGCACCCATGCCGAAACCGGCGAGCCTTCCGGCAACGACCTGGTGCCAGTTCATGGCGCCGGGATCGCGGTTGCCGAGGGTGCGGGAGGCTAGGACGAAATCCTGTTCGCCGCGCAGTACTGGGCCTGCGATGCGGTCGATGAGGTCGCCGCGGTCGGCTCCGTCACCGTCGAGGAACACGATGACGGTGCTGGTTTCGATGGCGGCGGCGGCTCCCAGGGCGCAGGCGCGCCCGTAGCCTCGTCCGGCGTCGATGACGCGAGCGCCGGCGGCACGGGCGGCTTCCTGCGTGCCATCTTTGCTGCCGCCGTCAGCAACGATCAGATCGGCCCGGTATTCGGCGGGGAATTCGCCGAGCACCTGGGCGATGCTGTCCACCTCGTTGAAGGTGGGGATGACTATGCTTACAGACTCCATCGTAGTCCACAGCCCTGGCATGGCAGCGGCGGGGCGTCGCCGAGCAGGTTGGTGCGGAAGTCGCGATAGGCGGGGCTGTTCCAGATTTCGCGCAAAGTTTGCTGTGTGGCATCGCCAAGGGTGTAGTTTTCGTAGCCACGGGCGGAGAATGGCGCGATGCAGCAGGGCAACGCGCGGCCATGGGCGGTGAAATACATCAGCGACCAAGGCCTGCGGCACGTGGCCCAGGGTTTGTCATCGGCGGCGCGCTTCAGGCTGAGGCCGGGTTCGGTGGCACCGGAGGCGTCGAGCACCACGCCCAACTGCGCGCCAAGTTCGATGGCGGCGTCGATGGCTTTCTGTTCTTCGTCCTCGGTGGTTTCGAACAGCGAGAACTCCGACCGGGCGAGACCGAAGCCTGCGTTGTCGAACACGAGGCGTTGGAGGTGGACTTCGGTGACGCCCATGGAGGCAGCGAGGCGGACGAAGTCGGGGAGTTGATCGACCGTCTCTTTCAGGCCGGTGAGCCAGAGCGAAACGCGGGCGTTTTTGATGTTGTTCTCGCGCTTGAAGGCGGTGAATTTGCCGACATCACGCACGATGCGGCCGAAGAAATCCTTGCCGCGGACGCGGGCATAGGTCTCGCGGTCGGCGGCGTCGAGCGAGACGCGGAGTTCGTCGAGGCCGGTGTCGCAGAGTTCCTGAAACTTTTTGGGGTTGAGCAGCGTGCCGTTGGTGTTGAACAGCACGTAGGTGCCGCGGTCCTTCAGGTAGCGGACCATGCGGAACAGGTCTTTCACCAGCATGGGTTCGCCTACGCCGTGCAGCACCACGCGGGCGATGTTCGGAACCTGATCGACGATCTTGGTGAACAGCTCCCAGCTCAAATCGGCGGGGGGCTCGAGTTCCTCGAACGTGCGTGGGCAGGTTTCGCAGAGCAGGTTGCAGCGGTTGGTGACCTCCAGATAGAGGCACACTGGCGGGGATTCGGCTTCGGACGAACGCTTGGCGTCGATCTGCTCGAAATAGCGGCGTGGGTCCGCAAGCGTGGTGCTGGACATCAAAAACTTCCTTGTAGGGCTTGGATGGGTGGAGCGAGCGGGCGCGCGCGGTATTCGCGGAAGGCGAGGAGGAGGGCGGGGGCGAAGACGAGGGACTGCCAGATGAAATGATCGGGCAGCGGGTTGGCGTAGAGCAGGATGGAGCCGGCAGAGAGCCAGATGGCGGTGGGCGACGGGGTGACCGTGGTCAGCGCTGCGAGCCAGACGAAATACCACGGGTAATGTGGCGATATTGCGAGCATCAGGGTGGTTGCGAGCAAAGCGGCGTCACGGCAGAGGCGGATGGTGTCCGCCTGCGTGCCTTGGTTGGGGCGTGCCCGGAAGGCGATCCAGCAGCCGAGTGCGGCAAGGCCGATGGCGGTGAGGCTGAGGTAGAGCGGGGCGGCCCAGGTTGGGAGGTCGGTCAGGAGTCCGACGCCTGCGAGCGCCCAGATGCCGCTGCCGGTGTTCAGGCCTTCCTCGCCGCTGTAGCCTCCGAGGAAGCCGAGCACGTGCGATCCGGCGTCTCCCCAGATGATGTAGAACGCGTAAAGGGCGGTGACGCAGAAGAGTGCGCCTGCGATGATGCGCCAGCCTGCGGTTCCGCGTTGCCAGAGGGCGGGGGCTGCGATGGCGGGCAGGAATTTGGTGAGGATCGCGGCTCCGAGGGTGAGGCCTGCCAGACCGGGGCGTGCGGTGGCTCGGAGGAGTAGGGCGAGCACCAGCATCGCAGCGGCGGCGGCGTCCACGTGCGCGTTGCCGGCGAACTCCCAGATGGCGAGCGGGTTCCAGGCGTAGATCAGCACCTGGGCGGCGGGTTTTCCGGCGAGGTTCAGCAGGCGGAGCAGGCAGAAGATTGTGACGGCCTCCATCGCCAGCATCGCGGCTTTCATGGCGAGCAGCGTGGGCGAGATTGCGGCGATGGCGGCGAACAGCATTTCGGCGAAGGGCGGGTAGATGGTGGGGGCGTAATCGGCGCGGTTGATGTTGGGGTAGATCGCGGTGTCGCGCAGGTTGGCCAGAGCGGCGTCGGCGGGGATGTGCAGATAGGGGTTGATGCCGGCGTTCTGCACCATGCCGTCCCACACGTAGCGGTAGATGTCGGATGAGAGCATTGGCGGGGCGATCAGCAGGGCGATGCGGAGGGCGAACGCGATGCCGAGGATGAGCCAGAGCGACGGCATTCGGCCGGGCTGCTGCACCAGCCAGCACGCGGCGAGATAGACCGGGACGGAGAGCACCACGACAACGCGGAAATCAGTCTGGCTCAGCGGGTCACCATCCGCGTGCAGAATGTGCAGGCCGAGCCCCACGTCTGTGAGCGTGAGTGTGGCGAGCATGGCCCCGAGGATCGCCAGACGGCTCATTCAGCGGCCTGGGCGTCGTCTTGAAGCAGGGTAGCCAGCGACATGGCGGCGATGGCGCGGGCGGTGGTGGGGGCGTGGTAATGCGCCTCGCCCTCGCGCCCGGCTTCCGACAGCAGGCGGGCCAGGGCGGAGCGGTCATCGACGTCATACCAGACGGGGAGTTCGACCAGTTCCAGCCCGAGTTCGGCGGCGCGGGCGCGGGTGTCGTCGGCGACGGTTTCGGTGCTCCACGTGATATTTGCAAACAAATGCGCGTGCGCGGATTTCATGCCGAGGAGGTAGTAGCCGCCATCCTCGGCCGGGCCGAGCACCACGCGCTCACCTGGGGCGAGGAGGAGTTCGGCGGTACGGATGAGGTGGGCGGTGGGAAGGGTTGGGCTGTCAGAATTCAGGACGCAGGCGGCGGTGTAGCCTTGGTCGAACATGGCCTGGATGGCGTGGAGCAGGCAGCGGCCGAAGCCTTCGACGCCGTCTGGCATGGGTGGCGTGCCATCGGCGAGCAGGAGTTCTGTGCCGGCGGCGAGGTGGCCGTTGAACAGTTCTTCACCGCCTGCTGGGGCGTAAGCGATGATGCCCTGGATGGGTTGGTGACGTGCGGCGAGGGCGATGTTTTCGGTGATGTCGCGCAGGAAGGCGGCACTCAGGGCCGCGGCCTGTTCTGGTCGCAGCGGCGGGCACAGACGGGTTTTGCTGCGTCCGGCCTGGGGTGCCTTGGCCATCACCCCGATTGCACATCGCTCTCTCGCCATCCGTGGTTCCTCGTTGAATCAGGTTGGGCCAGAAGGCTCGACTGTCGATATTCAGACTTGGCTCAGGTTTGAGCGTTACATCATGGCATGGCATTTTGTGGGCGTTCGTGAATTTAGAATAATGTTTCGTCCGGTCGCGGGGCGCTTGACCCTGCGGGTGCGACGGGGTTGCATGCCCGACGAAATTCATAAGGGGCTGAGAGAATGGGCTTGATCCGACCGGGTATTGATCAGCTGGCGGATAGCCCGATCATTGAAGTCTGGCGCATGGGCTTCAAGGTCGACGGCGTGATCGGCATGTGGGCCGGTGAGCCGGACGTGCCGACGCCTGCATTTATCTGCGATGCGGCGGCGAAGGGGATGGCCGATGGCCATACGTTCTATTCGCACAACCGCGGCATTGATCCGTTGCGCCACGCGCTGTCGGATTATCACAAGCGCATCTATGGGCTGGATATTCCGGAGAGCCGGCTGGCGCTAACGAGTTCAGGCATGAATGCGGTGATGCTGGTCTCGCAGGCGCTGATCGAGCAGGGCGACAATATTGTGGCCATCACCCCGTCCTGGCCGAATATTTGCCGGGCGATGCAGATGAATGGCTCGTCCATCCGTGAAGTGCAGATGGGGCGCGGCGATGCAGGATGGTCGCTGGATCTGGACGCGGTGTTTGCTGCGTGTGATGCGCGGACGAAGCTGATTTATCTGGCGTCACCGGGCAACCCGACCGGGTTCATGTTGGAGCGTGCGGAGGGCGAGCGGCTGCTGGCGTTTGCGCGGGAGCGGAACATCGCGATCCTCAGTGACGAGGTTTATCACCGCATTGTCTATGACCGGAAAGTGGCGTTCTCGATGCTGGAGATCGCGCGGCCGGATGACCCGGTGTTTGTGATCGGCAGCTTCTCCAAGGCCTGGGCGATGACGGGCTGGCGGCTGGGCTGGCTGGTGTTCCCTGAGGGGCTGGCCCCCACGTTTGAGAAGCTGATCCAGTTCAATACGTCTGGCGCGCAGGCGTTTTTGCAGTATGGCGCGATTGCGGCGCTGAACGAGGGCGATGCGTTCACCGATAGCTTTGTGGCGCGGTGTGCGGCGGGGCGGGAGATTGTGAATGAGCGGCTGGGGCGGATGGCACGGATTCGTAACATTCCGAACAATGGCTCGTTTTACGCCATGTTCTCCATTGATGGCGTGAAGGACACTCTGACGTTCTGCAAGCGCGCGGTGGTGGAGGCGCGGATCGGCATGGCTCCGGGTGAGGCGTTTGGGCTGGGGGCGGAGGGGCTGGTGCGGCTGTGCTATGCGAAGTCCGCCGAGAATTTGACTGAGGCAATGGACCGGTTGGAGCGTTTCGTGGGGCATTACGAAGAAGCATGAGCGCCACGTCGGTTTTCGCCCCAGGGTTCAAAGAGCGGCCCTGGTGGTGGGAAGCGGCGGAGCCTGAGGCGCGGGTCAATGGGCTGCCGGAACGGGCGGCGGTGGCGATCATCGGTGGCGGATATGCTGGGCTTTCGGCGGCACTGACGTTGCGCGGGCTGGGGCACGAGGTGGTGGTGCTGGATTCCGAGCGGATCGGCTGGGGGGCGTCGTCTCGCAATGGCGGGATGGTGTCCGGCCGGGTGCCGGTGGGCGAGGCGGCGCTGGAGCAGGCGTTTGGGGCGGAGCAGGCGGGGGAGATTACGGTGGCCTGCGCCGGGGCGTTTGGCTTCATCGAGGATCTGATCGCGCGTGAGGCGATTGACTGTGATTATGTGCGCGTGGGCCGGTTCACTGGGGCCTGCACGCCGAAGCAGTTCGATGGGCTGGAGGCGCAGGCGGCGCGGTTGCAGGCGATGAGTGGGTTGCCGTCGCGGGTGGTGCCGCGGTCCGAACAGCATGATTTCATCGGTAGCGACTTTTATTTTGGTGGGATGGTGTCGGAGGCCACCGGCAGCATTCATCCGGGTAAATATGCGCGCGGGCTGGCGAAGGCGGCGGAGCGGGCTGGGGCGTTTCTGGTCGATGGCGTTCGCGTGCAAGGTGTTGCGCGTGAGGGCTCCGGCTTCCGGCTGCGGACGGATCGCGGCGAGATGCTGGCCGATGCGGTGCTGACGGCGACGAATGGGTATTCGCTGGGGCCGGGTGGTTCGAGTGCGATGCCGTGGCTGGCGCGGCGGATGGTGCCGGTGGCGAGCTACATCATTGCGACTGAGGAATTGCCCGCCGAGACGATGGCGCGACTGTTTCCGGGTATGCGGATGATCGGTGAGACGCGGCGTGTGCTGAATTATTATCGCCCCTCACCGGACGGCAAGCGGGTGATTTGGGGCGGCCGGGCGAGTTTTCGCGGCGTGACACCGACGCAGGCCGCACCGTTTCTTCATGCCAAGATGGTCGAGGTTTTCCCGGAGCTGGCGGGCACGAAGGTGACGCATGCGTGGAACGGCAACGTGGCGTTCACCTTCGATCATTTGCCGCATATCGGCGAGCAGGACGGCGTGCATTACGCGGCGGGCTGTCAGGGCAGCGGCGTGGGGATGGCGACGTGGCTGGGTCATAACGTGGCGCTGAAGCTGGCTGGGGCTGCGAACACGCGGTTCGCGCTGGACGGCCTGCCGTTTCCGACGCGGCCTTTCTACAATGGCGACCCGTGGTGGGTGCTGCCGTTTATTGGGAACTATTACCGGGCGCTGGATTGGTGGGATCGGCGCGCTATTCCGCCGCCGCGTGCGCTGTGAGTTTGGGGAGTTCCGGCAAAAGGGCCTTGAGGTCGCGTTCGACCTTACAGACGAGGTAGCGGCTGGTGGGGGTTGTTTCTTCGGCGTCGGAATTGTCGGGCAGGCCGTCGGGGCCGAGTTTGAGGGCGGAGAGGCCGAGGTCGGCGTAGATTTTCAGCATGTTGGGACCGGCGCGCCAGACGGCGGGGTCTAGGCCGTCTTGCACGGCGAGGTCGCGCAGGCGCCAAATGGCGGATGTTTGGTCGCTTGATGCGCCCACGGGATCGCCGAGTGCCAACAGCACTTTTCCCACGCGGCGATAGGCGATGGCGGCGCGGTTGGCTTCACCCCAGACCATGCCGTCGGCTTCAGCGGGGGGCATGGCTCCGAGGGCGGCGTAGCTGAGCCTTGTGTCGGCACCCCAGGCGAGGCCTTGTACGCGGCCGGGGGCGAGCAGGCGGCCAATGGCGACCATGCCGATTCCGACGGTGAGTGCCACGGAGGCGCGGAGCGAGTTCGGCACGTCGGGCGAAAGGATAACGCTCCACCAGCTATCATTGTCGAGCCAGCGGACATGCGGCTCGAAGGCTGCGAGCATAAGGACGCAGACTGCAAGGGCTGCCATTGGTAGGGCGGTTGTGGCCTGGAGCGGGCCGCTGAACAGGGAGGCTTTGCGGTAGAAGGCGCTGCGGAACGGCATGATCAGCAGGGCGGCGGCGATGAGGGCACCGGTTACCCACAGGCGCTCACCTTGGGAGATGGTGTAGAGGGCGGCGATCAGCAGCATGCTGATGGTCAGACCCCAGGCGAGGGCGACGCGTTGGGCCATCTTGAGGGCCAGCACGACGAGCGCGGCTCCTATCAGCGAGGGGATGAAGGAGCCGGCGGTTTCTGCCACCTCGGCGAAGTCTGGGTCCATCCAGGAGAAGTCTGGTTTGGCCTCAATGACGCCGATGCTGAGCAGCAGGCAGCCGCAGACTGCGACGGCTCCGGTGGCGGCGGTGACGGCAAAATCTGGCGCGCTGAGTTCGGAAAGGCCGTGCATGCCGGTGACACGCGCTGCTTTGGCGAGGAAGCCCTTGCCGCCGAGCAGGATTTCGTTTCCGGTGAACAGGCCGCCGGCGAGGAAGAGCGGAATAATGTAGTAGTAGAGGCGGAACACCACGATTGCGCCGAGGATCGTTGGTGGTTCGAGGTAGGGCGACAGGCCGAGCAGCATGGCGCCGTCGAACACGCCGAGGCCGCCGGGCACGTTGGCGACAAGGCCTGCGCTGTAGGAGGCAAGATAGACGCCGAGGAAGCGCAGAAAGGTCAGCCCCGGTGTGGGCGGCAGCAAGGCGTGCATGATCGCGGCCGTGACGGCGACATCAAGCGTGGCGAGGGCAACCTGAACGGCTGCCATCTTCCAGTTCGGCAGCTCGATATCGTGGCCAAACAGCTTGAATTTGCCGAAGAATTTTGAGATCAGCACGTAGACCGCCACCAGCGTCCACATGACGGCACCGACGGCGTAGAGCACGCTGGTCGGCACGTGGGCCCCGAACATCGGCAGGGTGTCGGCTTCGGTGAACAGGATGGCCCCGCCAAGCACGCCTGCTCCCAGGCCGAAGGTGAGGCTGCAGAACGCCACCACTTTCCCGATTTGCAGCGGCGTCAGGCCCCAATGGGCGTAGAGGCGGTAGCGCACGGCGGCACCGGAGACGGCGGCGAAACCTAGATTATGGGCGAGCGCGTAGGCACAGAATGAGGCGAAGGCGACGCGGCGGTAGCTGACTTTGTTGCCGGCGTAGATCGTGCCGAGACGGTCATAGAAGGTGAGAACCCCGTAGGCGAGCAAGGTCCAGCCGAAGGAGATCCATAGGGCGGAGCGGGGAATGGCATCGAGCGCCTTGGAGATGTCGGCGATCTTGAGGTGGCGGAATTCCTTTTGCACCACATAAACGGCACCGATCAGCAGGGCCACGCCCAGGAGGGCGGGTAGGGAGCGGAGCAGTTTTTTGAGTATGTTCATGCCGCTTTTCGCTTAGGCGTCCGCTAGCGTTCGGGCGAGGGCGGTGTCGATCAGGGTGACGGTTTCGCCCACGCCGTAGAGGGCTACGAACTGGCCGAAGCGCGGGCCTTCCTGTTGGCCGAGCAGGACCTGATAGAGGCAGGAGAACCAGGCGCGGAGTTCGGGGAATTCGTGGCGCTTGCCAATGTCGTAGAGCAGCGTTTGGATATCCTCGGCGGATGCGCTCTCCGGCACGGTGCGGAGTGAGATGGCGAGGTCGGTCAAGGCGGCGCGCTCGTTGGCGTCGGGCTCGCGGAAGCTTTTCGTGGGGCGCACGAAATCGGCGTAGTAGGTCAGCGCGCAATCGACGAGGCGGGCGAGGAAGTGCATGTCCACCGGGGAGGCACCGGGGCTGTAGCGGCGGATGAACCCCCAGAGAATTTCCGGCGTTTCGGCATTCACCACGCTGGCGAGGTTGAGCAGCATGCCGAAGGAGAGCGGGCTTTCGGCGGATTGCGGCACGCGGCCGGCGTGGATGTGCCAGGCGGGGTTGGTCTTTTGCGTCTCGATGTCCTGGCCGTGCAGCTTGGCGACATTGGCGAGGTATTCGTCCACAGCCTTCGGGATGACGTCGAAATACAGCCGCTTGGCGCGTTGTGGCTGGTTGAACATGAACTGGCCGAGGCTTTCGGGCGGCGCGTAACGCTGCCATTCCTCGACGCCGAGGCCGTTGCCTTTGCTCTTGGAGATTTTCTGGCCGGCTTCGTCGAGGAACAGCTCGTAGGTGAAGCTCTCCGGCGGTGGGCAGCCGAGGATGCGGCAGATTTTGCTCGATAGCTTGACGCTGTCGATGAGGTCCTTGCCGGACATTTCATAATCGACGCCCAGTGCTGCCCAGCGCATGGCCCAGTCAGCCTTCCATTGCAGCTTGCAATGGCCGCCGGTGACGAGGGTTTCAAAGCGGGCGCCGTCCTCTGGGTCTTGCCAGAAGATGGTGCCGGCGGCGGCGTCCACCTGCTCCACCTTGACCTGCATCACATGGCCGGTGCGGGGGTGGATGGGCAGGAACGGGGAGTAAGTGGCGGCGCGTTCGGCCCCGAGGGTTGGGACGATGACGCCGACGACTTCCTCGTGCAGGGACAGCAGCTTGAGCAGGGCGGCGTCGAATCGGCCGGAGGCGTAGTAGTCGGTGGAGGAGGCGAATTCGTAGTCGAAGCCGAAGCCGTCGAGGAAGCGGCGCAGTTCGGCGTTGTTGTGCGCGCCGAAGCTTTCATGGGTGCCGAACGGGTCGGGCACACGGGTGAGCGGCATGCCGATAAAGTTGGCCAGCATGTCCTGGTTCGGCACGTTGGTTGGCACTTTGCGCAGGCCGTCCATATCGTCACTGAAGGCGAGCAGGCGTGACGGCATCGGCGTTCCGGCGTCGCGCATCAGCGTGTCGAATGCGTGGCGCACCCAGCTGGTGCGCGCCACCTCCATGAAGGTGCCGATATGCGGCAGGCCGGATGGGCCGTAACCTGTCTCGAACAGCGCCTCGGTTTTGCCGGACGCGGCTATACGGGTGGCGACCTTCTGGGCTTCTTCGAACGGCCAAGACTTGGGGATCACGACGCTACCAATGCTGTGGGAGACCTGATGTAAGTGTTGCAGAGTGTTTCGACCATCCCCTGACGCTATTAACCGCGCCGCTTTGGGTCAATCGTGCAGCGCGGCAAAGGATTTGTATGGCTGATATCGCCGCTGGGCCCGGTTCTGGTCCAAGTTCTAAGATCCTGATGCCGCGTGCTGCCTCGGTGGTGGCGCGGGTGGGGCGGGCGCAGATCGTAACCGTCGATGGCGAAGTGCTGGATGTGTCGGCGCGCGAGGCGGCGGCGCTGCTGCGTGATGGCGATCCGGCGATGCTGGTGCATGCGCCTTCGACGTTGAAGCGGCTGGGGATGCGGCAGATGCCGGCATTGGATTTGCTGGAGCTTTTTGCTTTTGCGATGCCAGCGCAGTCGGCGGCACCGACGCCTTTGGGGCTGGCGCTGGCGCTGGATTTGGCACCGCCGCGGGCTGAGGCGTTGGCTTCGAGCCTGCCGGAGATTGCGCGCGCGTTGCTGGCGCATTTGGCGGCGGGGCGGGATTTGCCGGTCAATCGGGATGCGGCGGCATTGGCGGCGCGGATGGGGCAGTCTGGCTGGGCGTGGGCTCCGTTTGTGTTGGCGGCACTGGGTCAGCCCGACTCGAAAGCGCCGATTGATGCGATGCGGGTGTGGAAGCGGCTGCCGGAATTCGAGGAGGAGGCCCCGTTGCCGCCGCCGTCGTCGCATCCGGTGAGTGAGGCGGAGGCGCGCGGCAGGCTTGCTTCGATGCTGGGGGCTGGGGCGGAGCAACGGCCGGGTCAGGCGGATTATGCGGCCGCCGCTGCCTCCGCGTTTCTGCCGCGAGAGGCGCAGGGCAGTCCGCATATGGTGCTGGCTGAGGCGGGGACCGGGACGGGCAAGACGCTCGGCTATATCGCGCCCGCCAGTTTGTGGGCGGAGCGGAACAAGGGGGCGGTTTGGATCGCCACATATACGCGGCATTTGCAGCGGCAGATTGATGGGGAGCTGGCGCGGCTTTATCCGAATGCGGCCGAGCGGCGTCGCAAGGTTGTGGTGCGCAAGGGGCGGGAGAATTACCTGTGTCTGCTCAATTTGGAGGACGCGGTGGGGGCTGCGACCTCAGGCATGATCCCGGGGGCAGTTATTCCGCTGGCGTTGATTGCGCGCTGGGCGGTGGTGACGTCTGACGGCGACATTCAGGGCGGTGATCTGCCGGGCTGGTTCGGGGAGTTGTTTGGGCCGGGGACGTTGTCGGGGCTGGTGGATCGGCGGGGGGAGTGCATTCACGCGGCGTGTCCGCATTGGCGGAAATGCTATGTTGAGCACACCATCAGGCGGGCGCGCGGGGCGGATTTGGTGGTGGCCAATCATGCGCTGGTGATGGCGCAGGCAGCTTGGGGCGGGATTGACGATAACACGGTGCCGGTTCGCTACGTGTTCGACGAGGGTCATCACCTGTTCGACGCGGCGGACAGCGCGTTCGCGGCGGAGCTTTCTGGCATTGAGGCGGCGGAGTTGCGGCGCTGGTTGCTGGGGGCGGAGGGTGGACGGTCCCGGGCTAGGGGGCTGCGTCGGCGGCTAGAGGAGTTGGTGGCCGGGCGGGATGATCTGCAAACGCCGTTGGAGGCGGCTTTGCAGGCGGCGAGCGCTTTGCCAGCGCCGGGCTGGTCGATCCGGCTTTCGGAGCCGGCACCGGTCCTGGTGGGCGAGCAGATTCAGGCCAATCCGACGGAGGTGCTGCTGCGTGCGATGCGCGAGCAGGTGCTGGCGCGGCTGGCGGGGGAGAGCGATCCGGGGCCTGGGGTTCGGGAGTGCGATCTGCATCCGGCCATCGAGGCGCTGCCCTTGGCGGCGTTGCAGTTGGCGCGGGCGCTGGTGCGGATCGCTACGCCTTTGAAAACGCTGCATGACCGGATGGCGGCGCGGCTGGAAGATGAGGCGGAGGAGCTTGACGCCGCACTTCGCAATCGCATTGAGGCGGCGTGCCGGACGTTGAAGCGGCGTGCGGTTGATCCGCTGGGGGCGTGGGCTTCGATGCTGCGCGGGGCTGCGGAGTTCGCACCGGAGCCGGGGACGACGCCGCAGCATGTGATGTTCCTGCGGCTTGATCGTCGGGCGGACGGGGACCGTGATGTGGGGCTGCACCGGCATTGGCTGGACCCAACGATTCCGTTCACCACGATTTTGGCGCAACCGGCGCATGGGATGCTGATCACGTCCGCCACGTTGCGCGATGGGCATGAGGAGGATGCTGAGGCGGCGTGGCATGTGGCGGAAAGCCGGGTGGGCGCGCTGCATCTGGCGGCGCCGGCCATTCGCGTGGCGGTGGCGAGCCCGTTCGATTATGCGGCGCAGACGCGGGCGTTTGTGATCAATGACGTGAACTCGCGCGAGATTGCCTCGCTGGCCGGGGCGTATAAGACGTTGTTTTTGGCCAGTGGTGGCGGGGCGCTGGGGCTGTTCACGGCGATCACGCGGCTGCGGGCGGTGCATGCGAAGATTGCTGGCGATCTTGAGATGGCGGGCATTCCACTGCTGGCCCAGCATGTCGATGCCATGGACAATGCGACGCTGGTGGATGTGTTTCGCACCGAGACGGATAGCTGTCTGCTTGGCAC
Source organism: uncultured Rhodospirillales bacterium (assembly GCA_903823665.1). GTDB lineage: Bacteria > Pseudomonadota > Alphaproteobacteria > Acetobacterales > Acetobacteraceae > CAIQQQ01. The sequence continues at coordinate 33,625 of CAIJTR010000142.1, read as the reverse complement.
CGATGCGATGCGTGACGGCGTGGATGTGCCGGGCCGCGCGTTGCGGCAGGTGGTGTTTGAGCGGGTGCCGTGGCCTCGGCCGGATATTCTGCATCGGGAGCGGCGGACGCATCTGAGTGGGGGCGATCCGACTGGGTATGACGACCGGGTGGTGCGGTTCCGGCTGCGGCAGGCGTTTGGGCGGTTGATCCGCTCGGCGACGGATCGGGGTGTGTTTGTGCTGCTGGATCGCGGCACGCCTTCACGGCTGCTCAGTGCGTTTCCACAGGGCGTGGTGGTGAAGCGGGCGGGGCTGGTGGAGGCGGCGGATGAGATCAGGGCGTTTTTGGCGACGCCGGGATGAGTGGGCAGAGCTGGAGCTTGGTGGCGTTGAGAGTGAATTCATTGCACTCCCCCTGCTGTTGCAGGCCGAAGCCTGCGAGGCGGAGTGGGGCGTCACTGGTGCTGCCCTTGATCGTGAGCAAATAGGACGTGCGGTCCTCGGACTTGCTGAGCAGCAGGCGCATTTGCCGGGTGAGGGCGGTGTTCTGCGTGGGGGCGAAGTCGAACTCTGAGGTGAGGCCGACATAGAGCGCGTTGTCCGGCAGGCTTAGGGCTGCGACGGCGATGGGGACGTCGCCGATGAAGATCAGTGGACGGCCGGGGAGGCTCAGTTTCTCGGGGGCGATGGTGAGCCAGTGGGCCGCGAAGGGCCGACGCTCCCAGTTTGCGACGTGCAGGACGATGAGGCTTGCGGCGCAGAGGGCGAGCATGGCGCGCATTGGCCATTGGCGCGGGAGTTGCTGGCAGAGGGTTAGCAAGACCGCGCCGGTGAGGAGTTCGATTCCGACCATGTAGCGGTGGATGCCGAAGATAAAGAGCCAGATGAGGTAGACGCTGCTCCATGCCAGGATCAGTCCGCAGGCGGGCGTGACAAGGCAGCGCTTTCGGAGCGCCGGGCGGAGAGCGCAGGCGGTGAGCAGGGCGGTGATGCCGAGCACGGCGGCCAGGAAGCGCGCGTCTTTCGGGTTGGTCTCGCTGGAGGGCGATCCGAGGCCGGGCGTGGGACTGCCGCCGGTGAGCCAATACACGGGCGTGCGCCAGATCGCCCAGCCGGATTTCGGCAGGAAGCGCTGATCGACCAACGCGGCGGCGGGATAGTCCGGCGAGTGAAAGATGTTGTTGGCGTAGGGGAAGACCGGGTTGGCGAAGGCGTTCCAGACCTGCCAATGCCACCATCCCGCGATGAGCAGGAAGCCTGCGATGGTGGTGAGGGCGGCGAGGATGAGCCCGGCGAGCCTGTGGCGCAGCTTTTGGGTTCCGCAGATGAAGAAGCCGGGGACGCCGAAGACGTAGATGAGGTTGGTGAGTTTCAACCCGGCGGCGAGGCCGAGCAGGAGGCCCGCCATCGCGCAGCATCGCCAACCGAGGCCGGTTTGATCCCGGCGCAGCAGCAGGAGGTAGGCGATAAGGGCGGGAATGGCGGTGGTAACGTCTGGGTAGGTGGTGCCTGCTTCTGACAGCGCCATTGGGCTGAGCAGGCAGAGCAATGCGCCCAGTGCTGTGAGCAGGATTGAGGTGTCGCGTGCGAGCGTGCGGCAGATCAGCCCGGCGATGACGAACGCGGTGGCTTGCAGGCTGGCAATGACGAGGGTGGCGACCAATGGTGGCAGGTGCGTGACCGCGAGATAGGCCGGGAACAGTGCCAGCGGGTTGAAGTAGGATTGCGTGCCGGATGGGGCCACGCTCTGCCATAATCCGCCGTTCAGCAGAAGATGCGGCAGGATGAGGTGGTAGTTGCGCTGGTCCCAGTTCACGTCTTGGCCAGAGCGGACGGCATAGAACCAGAGCACGGCGAGGGAGGCACCCCAGAGCGTGAGCAGGGGCCGGCGGGTGGCTGCCGCTGACAGCGCCGCTGTGATTTTCATGGCTTGCGCGAGCCGAGTGACTGCGTCGGACGGGTCAGGTTTTGGTGGTGGGGAAGCCCACTTTCATCATGCCCATGAAGGCCTCGCGCATCTGTTCTGCTCCCATTGGGGCCATGCCGAGCCAGGTTTTCAGCACCGCGTCCGGTGACAGCGCTTCGATGCCGTCAAGCATTTGCTGCTCCATTTTGGCCAGGACCGCGACCTGCATCGGCTGGACGTCCGGCAGGCCCATGAAGCGACGCGCCTCCTCGGGCGTGCAGTCGATCTCGATGTTGACCTTCATGATGGGCGGCTTCCTTGGCGATGTCGGACGAAAGGTTAGCACGAGAGCGAGGTGTCACGAAAATGTCGCGGGCATGATCCAACACTTGCCATTCAGCATTGGTATTGCGGGACGTAGGGAGGGACCTATCAATGACCAGAATCACCCGGCGCCAGGCGCTGACGACCGCCGCCATTGCGACACTTGCAACGCCTTCGATCTCTCGCGCGCAGGCGGATAGCCGCCCGGTGGTGACGGTGGCGGTGCAGCGGATTGCGACCTCCAACACGCTCGACATTATCAACGAGGCGTCCAACGTGGGGACTCGGCATTTCAATCTGTATAAGGAAATGCTGATCGACACTGACTGGACTGGCGATTTGTCGCTGCGGCCGGGGCTTGCCACGGAATGGAAGCGGATTGATGGGCGCACGCTGGAGTTCAAGCTGCGGCCAGGGGTGAAGTTCCACAACGGTGATGCGCTGACTGCTGAAGATGTGGCCTATACGTTCGGCGAGCGGCTGTTTGGTGATGCGGCGGAGCGTGCAGTCGCAGCTTCGGACAAGCGGGATCCGAGGTGGGCTCCGCCGAAGGTGCGGACGGGGGCGAAGGCTGCTTATCCGGCGCTGGAGAAGATTGAGATCATCGACGCGCACACGCTGCGCTTCGTCAATTCGGTGCCGGATTTGACGCTGGAAGGCCGGATTTCGATGCGCACCGGGGCGATTGTGAATGCCCGTGCGGCGAAGGCGGCCAATAGCTGGTTTGACTTCTGGCGCGCTCCGGTCGGCACCGGGCCTTACCGGGTGGCGGAATACAAGGCCGAGCAGATGCTGACCTTGGAATCGTTTGACGAGTATTGGGGTGGCCGCCCCCCGATCAAGACACTGCGGTTTGCTGAGGTGCCGGAATTGGCGAGCCGGATCAATGGGTTGAAATCTGGTGAGTTCGATTTTGCCTGCGATATCACGCCGGATCAGATTTCCACCGTTGAGGGCGATAAGCGGTTTGATGTCCGTGGCGGGTTGATCACCAATATTCGCATTTTGAATTTCGACACGAATTTCCCGGCGTTGAAGGACGTGCGGGTGCGGCGCGCTTTGTCGATCGCGATTGACCGGCAGGCGATTGTGGACAGCATTTGGGGTGGGCGTTCGCGGGTGCCGAAGGGGCTGCAGTTTGAGTTCTTCGGGCCGATGTATGCGCAGGAGTGGGGGGCACCGCCGTATGACCCTGAGGGGGCGAAGAAGCTGCTGGCCGAGGCGGGCTATAAGGGGGAGGTGATCCCCTACAAGCTGGTCAACAATTACTACACCAATCAGGTTGCCACCGCGCAGGTGATGGTGGAGATGTGGAAGGCCGTGGGCATCAACGTTCAGTTGCTGATCAAGGACAGTTGGGCGGCCGTGCTGACGCGCAACGAGCCGCGGGCGCTGGTGGATAATTCGGTGAGCTCGTTCTTCAACGATCCGGTCTCATACGTGCCGAACACGTTCGGCGCGCATGGCGATTTTGATGTTGGTGGGTTCTGGACCAACGCAGAGGCACAAAAACACGTGGAAGTGCTGCAGAGTTCCATTGTGCCGGAGGAGCGGTTCCGCGCGCAGCTACGGCTGTTGCAGATTTTGGAGCGGGATGATCCCGCGCTGATGATTTTGCACGAGACGGCGAATTTTACGGCGGCGCGGCGGGACACGCAGTGGAAGCCCGCGAAATCCTTCGTGATGGATTTCCGCGGGCGGAACTTCTCGCGGGGGTGATCGTTAAGCGGCCCGCGTTCAGATGAGTGGTCGCTTCGGCACCATGATGACGGCGGTGATGGTTTGAACAATGGTCCCGTCGGCGCGGGTGGTGGTGGTTTTCAGCTTCATCAGCCCGCGCCCCGGCCTGCTGCGGCTTTCGCGCAGTTCGATGATTTCGCTGGTGGCGCTGAGCACGTCGCCCGGAACCACTGGCACCGGCCAGGTGATGCCCTCGATGCCGGCACCCACTGAACCGCCGGCGAGCTTGGGGCTGGCCCCATCCACAAGCAGCCGCATGGTGACGGAGGCCGTGTGCCAGCCGCTGGCGATGAGTTTGCCGGAGATGCTGGCTTCGGCTTGTTCCTCGCTGAGATGCATGGGCTGTGGGTCGAATTCACGAGCAAATGAAATGATGCGGTCGCGTTCCATGGTGACGGGACCGGCGGAGAAGGTTTGGCCGACGAAAAGGTCGTCGAAATGCAGGCCCATGCGGCCCTCCTGTTATGCTTATGGGTCTGCGACATACACCGGTGCCAGGAGTGCTGCAAAGGGAAGCCGTCAGAGCAGCCCTAACAATGCCGCGAGGCCGAAGCCGGTGAGAAACGCCGCCGAGAGGATGTCGATCCATCGCATCAGCGCGGGGGTGACGGCTCGACTGCCGAGCGCCACGAAGCTGCACAGGATGACCCACCATGCGGCGGAGCCGAGGAACACGCCACCCACCATCACCAAGGCACCGCCTTGCTGTGTTGCCAAACCAAGTGCGGTGAAGGCTGCGATGAAGCTTACGATGGTGGCGGGGTTGGTGAGCGTGAGGCCGACGGCCATTGCGTAGCTGGCGGCCAGACCCCGGCCTTCTCCGGCGCTGCGGGCGATGCGCGGTTGGCCGATCATGCGGAAGGACTGGATGCCGAGCCAGAGCAGGAATGCGCCACCGATCAGGCGCAGCGGCAGGGCGTAGGCGATGAGCAATGACGTTACGGCGGTGAACCCGAAGGCTGCGATGGCACCATAGGCTGCATCACCCGTGGCAATGCCAGCACCGATCGCGAGCCCGGCGAACAGGCCGCGTTGAATGGTTTGGTTGATGCACAGCAATCCCATCGGGCCGACAGGGGCCGCGATGGAAAGGCCGAGAATGATGCCGGCGAGAAAGACCGAGCCGGGCATCAAGCGTAAGCTGCGTCGATATTAGGCCGGCTTGAGGTTGGTGGCGGCTGCCTTGCCGCGTTCCATCGCCACTTCGTAGTTGATCTTCTGGCCTTCATCGAGACCGCGCATGCCAGCAGCCTGGACGGCGGTGATGTGGACGAACACGTCCTTGCCGCCGTCAGACGGCATGATGAAGCCAAAGCCCTTCGTTGTGTTGAACCACTTAACTGTACCGGTCGCCATCGCTGTCTTCTCTCTGTTCACGTGGGCCCGAGGCTGCGTGCCAAGGGATTCGTCAACCGGGTTGTTGGAGTTCTTGAAGCCACCCGCCGGAGTTCACACGACGCTCGGGACGACACAGCAAGTCTAGCCAGACACTCGATTGCACGATCAGTGATGCAGATTGGCTGGTACCTGTCAACGAAAACGGAGAAGTGCAACGAATTGGGTTTGTATGCGCGTGCAGGGGGGCGGAATCTATGGTCCAACTTGGTGAGAGCGCTTTGCCCGGCTTGTTCTTTTGTCGAATCTTAGTGCGAAGGTATTATTGATCATAATACTTCTGTTAATTGTGAATGTGACAATATCGTTACGCTAATAATGCGTGACACGTGAATTGACGCTTGAGAGCAGCCACGGTGCGTGCTGTACAATAGCGGATGATCTCGCGTAGTGCTTCCACCCGTTTTTCGAGCCCGATTGTAGCACAGGCTGCCGGTGGCGGAGCCTTGACTGGGGCCGTTGCTGGCTGGGCGGCGCTGCTTTGGGTGGTGGAGTTGTTGCTCAGCCACGGCATTCCAAGGTCGGAGAGCAGGCCGTGGGCGATGGTTTCGGCCATTTTGATGCGGCTGGCGGGTGGGGATTTCCGGCTTCAGGGCCTGGAGGTCACAACCTGGACGATCCGGCGAGGTTCGGAGCGGGTTGAGGTGTTGCGGGTGCGGGTTGGTGGCGGTGTGGGCCGCGATGCGCCGGCGGACGGGTTTGAGATGACCATTCGCATGGTGTTTGTGGATCGGCCGGGAATGGTTGCGCCAGTGGCCCCGCTTGCGTGGTGTTCGGTTGCCGCGGCTGTGGTTTTCGGAAAATCGGAAAAATCGTTTTTGGGGCTGCGGGAGAATTGCGCCTTATTCGTTACGATATCGTAATATAATAGGCTTTGCAGTTAGAGATCGAGGCGGGCCTGCCTTGGTTTGCCGCCATTTGCGGTGGCACCGATGTCGCCGTCGGCGAAGCTGATGCGCAGCGCGCTGCCGGGTTTGACCATGGCAGCGGTGGTGAGGGGACTGCCCGAGGCATCGAATATCAAAGCGTAGCCTCGGGCCTGGACGGCCTTGTGGGAGACGGATTCCAGTCGGGCGCCAAGACCTTCGAGCTTTGCGGTTGCTTCCCGGAGCAGGGCTCGGGCCGGGGCGTCGGTCAGGCGGGGCAGGACGCGGGCGGCGAGGGCGGCTCGGTTGGAGGTTGCGTGGCGGATGGCTCCGCGTAGGCGTTCGGCGGAGAGGGAGAGGGCGGATCTGCGGGCGGTGGCGAAGTTTGGCAAAGCCAGGCGCAGGCGTGCGCTTTGATCGGCGAGGCTGCGGCGGGAGGCGGCGATGAGGCTCGCGAGATCGGGCAGGCCTCGTTCGGCGCGGGCGAGTGCGGCCCGGCGGGCGGCGATGAGGTTTGGCACGGCGAGGGTGAGGCGGGTGGAGCGGTCATCGAGCCGCTGGCGGGCGGTGCCGACGAGGGAGGGCAGATCGGGCAGGCCGCGCTCGGCGCGTTGCAGGCGGAGGCGCTTTTCCTGGGCGATGCGGCCTAGGCTGCCTTCGAGGCGTGCTGCTTTTTGGAGGAGATCGGACATCAGTTCCGCCCGCGCGGGGATGGCCATTTCGGCGGCGGCGGTGGGGGTTGGGGCGCGGCGGTCGGAGGCGAAGTCGATCAGCGTGGTGTCCGTCTCGTGGCCCACGGCGGAGATCAGCGGGATGGTGCTGGCAGCCGCCGCACGGATAACCGCTTCGTCGTTGAATGCCATGAGGTCTTCGAGCGAGCCGCCGCCGCGGGCGACGATGATCACGTCCGGCCTTGGCACTGGGCCGCCGGGCTGGATGGCGGAGAAGCCGTTGATGGCGGCGGCGATCTTCTCGGCTGAGCCTTCACCCTGCACCGGCACCGGCCAGAGCAGGAGCGCGCGGGGGAAGCGGCGGAGGATGGTGGTGCGGATGTCTTGGATGACGGCCCCTTGTGGGCTGGTGACGATGCCGATCACCACCGGCAGCACCGGGAGCGGGCGTTTGCGGGCTGCGTCAAACAGGCCCTCCTCGGCAAGGCGCAGGCGAAGGGCCTCGATTTTGGCGAGGAGGGCCCCGGCTCCAGCAAAATCCATCCTATCGACGATGAGCTGATAGCTGGAGCGGTCACCGTAGCTGGAGACTTTGCCCTGGGCGATCACCTCGACCCCGTTCTCCGGGACCATGCCGAGCTTGGGGACGGCGAATTTCCAGACCACGCCGGAAAGTTTGCCGCCCTCATCCTTCAGCGAGAAGTAGATGTGGCCGGAGGGGTAGCGCTTCACCTCCGTCAACTCACCACGCACACGGACGCGGCCGAATGCGCCCTCCAGTGTGCGTTTCACGGCACCGGAAATTTCGCTCACGGTGTATTCGGGGATATTACTTGGTGCGTCGGACATGGCGGCGAGCTTAGGCGATTCGGAGGGCGTTGGCATGCGGGTTCTGGTGGTGGGCAGTGGCGGGCGCGAACACGCGCTGTGCTGGGCGATTTCGGGCTCGCCGATGCTGACGAAACTCTATTGCGCGCCGGGCAATCCCGGCATTTCCAGCGTGGCGCAGCGCGTGCCGATTGGGGCGATGGATATTCCCGCACTGGTGGCGTTCGCCCGCGCCAATCAGATCGGCCTTGTGGTGCCGGGGCCGGAAGGGCCGCTGGTGGCTGGGCTCACGGACGCGATGGAAGCGGCTGGAATTGCGTGTTGTGGACCGAATGCGGCGGCGGCGGCGTTGGAGGGGAGCAAGACCTTCACCAAGGAAGTGGCCGATGCGGCAGGCGTTCCCACGGCGAAGTGGGAGCGCTTCGACAGCGCGGTTGCCGCCCGGGCCTTCGTGCAGATGCGTGGCGCTCCCATCGTGATCAAGGCCGATGGTCTCGCTGCGGGCAAAGGCGTGGTGGTGGCAGCGACCGAGGACGAGGCGATTGCCGCCATTGATGCGTTCATGGAGCGGGCGACGCTGGGGGCTGCGGGTGCCTCGGTGGTGATCGAGGAATGTTTGGTTGGCGAGGAACTCAGCTTTTTTGCGCTGTGTGATGGCACCACCGCAATTTCGCTGGGCTCGGCACAGGATCATAAACGGGTGGGTGAGGGCGATACCGGGCCGAACACCGGCGGCATGGGCGCGTATTCGCCGCCGCCTGCCGCCACGCCGGAGTTGGAGGCCGACATTATGGCCCGCTTCATTCAGCCGACGCTGGATGAGATGGCGCGGCGGGGCAAACCGTTTCGTGGCATTCTGTTCGCGGGTCTGATGCTGACCGAGGACGGGCCGAAGCTGATTGAATACAACGTCCGCTTCGGCGATCCGGAATGCCAGTGCCTGCTGCTGCGGCTGCGGTCTGATCTGCTGGCGGCGTTGGTGGCTGCGTGTGACGGGGAGCTGAAGAATTTTGATCTGCGCTGGTATGATCGGGCGGTGGTGGCGGTGGTGATGGCGGCCGACGGCTATCCCGTGAAGCCGAAGATGTATACGCCGATTGGCCTGCTGGATCGGGCGGCTGCTGTTCCGGGTGTGCGCATTCTTCATGCGGGGACGGATATCCGCGATGGCGAGCTTGTCTCGAACGGCGGGCGGGTGCTGACGGTTTGCGCCACTGGGGCGACCATCACAGAGGCTCGCGATTCTGCCTATGCGGCCGTTGATCTGATCCATTGGCCGGACGGATTTTGCAGGCGGGACATTGCGTGGAGGGCGTTCGCGTGACGTTGGCGCGACGAGGCTTTCTGCTGACGACGCTGGCTGCAACTGGCGGGTTTTGTGCGTCTCCGCTCGGGCAGGTTGATCTGGATCGCAGCCGGGGCGTGCTGGTGGTGAACGTCACGATTGACGGGCAGACGGCGCGGATGGTGCTCGACACCGGGGCGCAGCGGACCGTTCTGACGACGGCTGGGAGGCAGCGGTTGAATTTGCCGCAAGACCCGATGGTAAGCACCACGCTGCGCGGTGCGGGCGGGCAGTTGGACACGCATCCGAATGCGAACGCGCGCAACATGACGATTGGCGGAGTGCAATTGTTTCAGAACCAGCCGCGCGAAATGCTGAGCCTGCCGGTGGCGGCGATCCCGCTGGACGGGATTGATGGTCTGCTCGGCTCGGACATGCTGCGCCATCACACGCTGGTGGTGGATGTGCCCGGCGGCCGGCTGTCGCTGCTGCCGAATGGGTCGTGCTCGGCGGGGTATGACGATGTGAAGCTGACGCTGTTCGAGCGGACGCTGCCGTTGGCCGATGTGATGGTGGACCGTTCGCCGTTGCTGGCCTTGCTCGACACAGGAGCCTCGCAGTCGCTGATCAATGCGCGCGGGATGCATAAGCTGTTGTTGTCATCGCAGGCGATATCGGATGATCCGGCGTTGCAGTCATTGGCGGTTGGGGGCGAAATCTCGGCCCGCGCGCATCAGTTTGCCAGTTTGCAGATCGGGCAGGTGAAGCTGGAGAAGCCGACGCTGTCGGTGATTTCGGCGGTGAACCCGACCTTTGACATGCTGATCGGGCTCGACGTGCTGGCGCGGCAGGTGTTCACGCTGTCGTACGGGACGCAGAGCCTGGCGTTTGGGTGAACTGCCACAAGGGAGGATCTGATGCTGGAACTTCGCCCAAATTGTGAGTGCTGTGACCGGGATTTGCCGCCTGAGTCGGCTGACGCGCGAATTTGTAGCTACGAGTGCACGTTCTGTGCGGATTGTGTGGCGAATGTGCTGGGCGGCGCGTGCCCGAATTGCGGGGGCAATCTGGTGGCGCGACCGATTAGGCCGGCTGCGAAATTGCTCAAGCACCCGGCTTCGACGGTTCGCAAGCTGAAGGCTGAGGGATGCGGGGTGATGGCGCGGACGGCCTGATCACCCCGCTTGGGTTGTTTGGTTAGATAACGCGAACCAGGCGGTGCTGCTTGCGACCAGCGGATAGTTTGGCTATACCCTCTAACAGATCGGCGGTGGTGATAACCAAGGCTTCGTCGGTGATCACCGCATCGTTGAGCCTGGCACCGCCGCCGCGGATCAGGCGACGTGCTTCGCCGTTGCTCGTGGCGAGGCCGCTATCGACGAACAGTTTGATGGCGGCGATGCCCGCGGCGAGGTCGGCACCGGGCACGGTGATGCTTGGCAGGTCCTCGGCGGCGGCACCTTCCTCGAAGGCGCGACGGGCGGTTTCGGCGGCGGTGTCTGCGGCGTCCTGGCCGTGGGCGAGAGCGGTTGCCGCAGTGGCGAGGATTTTCTTGGCCTCGTTGATCTCCGCGCCACCGAGGGCTTCGAGTTTGGCGATTTCGGCGAGCGGCATGTCAGTGAACATCCGCAGGAAGCGGCCAACATCAGCGTCCTCGGTGTTGCGCCAGAACTGCCAGTAATCATAGGGCGAGAGGCGGTCGGCGGTGAGCCACACGGCACCCTTGGCGGTTTTGCCCATCTTTCCGCCGGACGCGGTGGTGATGAGCGGGGTGGTGAGGCCGAAGACCTGCTTGGCGTCCGTGCGGCGGACGAGATCGACGCCGGAGACGATGTTGCCCCATTGGTCGGAGCCGCCCATTTGCAGGACGACGCCGTAGCGGCGGTTCAGTTCGCGGAAATCGTAGCTTTGCAGGATGGAGTAGTTGAACTCCAGGAAGGTGAGGCCCTGCTCCCGGTCGAGGCGGGTTTTGACGCTGTCGAAGCCGAGCATGCGGTTGACGCTGAAATGGATGCCAACCTCGCGCAGGAGTTCGATGTAGCCGAGCTTGTCGAGCCATTCGGCGTTGTTGGGCATGACGGCGTCGTTTGGGCCTTCGCCGAAGCGGATGAACGGGGCGAAGCAGCGCTGGATGCCGGCCATGTTTTGGGCGATCTGCGCGTCACTGAGCAATTGGCGGGCTTCCTCGCGCAGGCTTGGGTCGCCGATGCGGGTGGTGCCGCCGCCCATCAGGGTGATGGGGCGATGGCCGTGGCGCTGCATCAGACGTAGCAGCATGATCTGGACGAGGGAGCCGACATGCAGGCTGTCTGCCGTGCAGTCAAAGCCGATATAGCCAGCGACCGGACCCGCCTTGAAGGCGGCATCGAGTGCTGCTTCGTCGGTGGTCTGGAAGACGAAGCCGCGCCCGGTTGCTTCGTGCAGGAATTCGCTGGTTGGCATTTGGTCCGGTCCTTGTGGAGGGGATGCGGAGAAAAGCACAACGCCTCCAGCAAGCAAATGCCGGAGGCGTTATGGCAGATAGTCGGTCGGGTGGGGCGTTTAGTCGGCGGCGAGGGCCATTGTGCGGCGTGCCATCGTTTTGGTGACGTGGTCTTCCAGATGGGCGGCAACCGTGTCGGCGTAGTTGGCCATGACGTGATCGGCACCGGCCATGATGCGGTAATCGACCTGAACGTTTTTCTGGGTGTTCAGCTTGTCCACCAGCTTACGGACGGCGGGTTCCGGCACCAGCTCGTCATTGTCACCGTGAACGAGCAGACCGCCGCAGGGGCAGGGGGCGAGGAAGCCGAAATCGTAGTGGTTCGACGGCGGTGCGACGCTGACCCAGCCGGAGATTTCCGGGCGGCGCATCAGAAGCTGCATGCCGATGAAGGCACCGAAGGAGTAGCCCGCAATCCACAGGCCGCCGGAATTCGGGTTGACCGCCTGCATCCAGTCCAGAGCCGCCGCAGCGTCACTGATTTCGCCGATGCCGCCGTCATACTTGCCCTGGCTGCGACCGACGCCGCGGAAGTTGAAGCGCATGACGGAGAAGCCGAGCTTCTTGTAGGATTCGAACATCGTGAACGCGATGCGATTGTTCATCGTGCCACCGTGGAGCGGGTGGGGATGAAGAATGAGTGCCAACGGCGCCCCGGTTTCTTTGGAGTGGTGGTAACGACCCTCCAGCCGGCCATCTGGACCGGCAAACATGACCTCTGGCATTTATTCCGAAATCCGTTTCCTGTTCGCCTCGACCGTTGCTGGCCGGGCAGTAGACCCTCGGGAAGCATTTGTGATTGTCGTCGTGGTCACCGCGTTATCGTCCCATCAACACCCTCCGGTTTGGACATGACGTGCAGTGGTTGTGGGTCGAAAAAATCCGTCCACTAAACCCATCCCTTCCGCCGAAAAAGCCATCCTTACAAGCGGAAACTATCTGCATTGCGTGCGTAGCATGGCTGACCCTCCGGTTGTTTCATGTCACGATCATGAGCGGACATTGTGTGTCCGTTCTGGATCAATGACCGAAACTATATCGCTTAGTAAATTGAAAAACCGAGCGAAACAGAAATCGCCCTAGCCGCTCCCTCGGTTTACGCTTCACGGTTCGGCGAATTTCAGACCGGACTGTTTTACGCAGCCATCCAAACCCATATAGTCGTTACGGGCGATGGATGACGGTCCAAATATAACTCGCTGAACCCGAATTTGATAACGGAAATGTCGCATGGCGGTCATATTTTTGGGCGAAATGATCCGGGCCTACCGCGAGCGCGATCCCGCGGCGCGCTCGAACGTCGAGGTGTTGCTGTGTTATCCCGGTTTGCATGCTGTGATCTGGCACAAAATGGCCCACGCGCTGTGGCAGCGCGGGTTCGTGTTGCCGGCGCGCTGCTTGTCTCATCTGGGCCGATTCCTCACCGGGATTGAAATTCACCCTGCTGCCAAGATCGGCCGCCGACTGATCATCGATCACGGCATGGGCGTGGTGATCGGCGAGACCGCCGAGGTGGGGGACGATGTTTACATCTATCATCAGGTAACACTGGGCGGTACGTCTTCGGCACGCGGCAAGCGACACCCGACGATTGGCAACAATGTGATTGTGGGTGCTGGGGCGAAAATTCTCGGCGGCTTCGCGGTGGGTGAGAATGCCCGCGTGGGGGCCAATGCCGTGGTGGTGGGCCCGGTTGCGGCGAACACCACCGTGGTTGGCATCCCTGCGCGCCCGGTCGTTCGTGGTGCTTCGCGTCGGGCGCAGTTCGATGCCTATGGCATGCCGACCGATTGTGATCTCGATCCGTTGCTGCACGATGTGGAGATCATGCGCGGCGAACTTGCAGAGTTGGAGGCGCGGATGATCAGCATGACGCGCCAGCACGCTGGGGAGTGAGCGCCGCTCGATGATTTATCTCGACGCCAACGCCACCGAGCCGTTGCGCCCGGAGGCGAGGGTGGCGATGGAACAGGCGATGGCGATCACCGGCAATCCGTCCTCCATCCATGGTGCAGGACGGGCGGCAAGGCGGGTGGTTGAGGATGCGCGCGAGGCGGTGGCGAAGCGGTGTGGCGTGGCTCCGGCCGCCGTCGTTTTCACCTCTGGTGGGACGGAGGCGGATGCGCTGGCCATTCATGCGCTGGGGCGGGATCGCAGACTTATTATAGGTGCGACCGAGCATGATGCGGTGCGTGCTGCGGCATATGGTGCTGAGATTATCCCGGTTGATGCGAGCGGCGTGGCTGATATGGCGGCGCTTGAGCAGATGTTGCGCGGTTCGCCCGCTCTGGTTTGCCTGATGCTGGCGAACAATGAGACCGGCACGGTTCAGCCGGTTGCCGAGGTGGCGGCGTTGTGTCGGGCTGCCGGGGCGTTGCTGCATGTCGATGCCGCGCAGGCTTGCGGCCGCATGGCGATGGATATGGTGGCATTGGGTGCCGATAGCCTGGCTCTGTCAGCGCATAAGATGGGTGGACCCGCCGGAGTTGGCGCGTTGCTGGTGGCTCCGCATGTGGCACCGCATCCGCTGCTGCGCGGTGGCGGGCAGGAGCGTGGGTGGCGTGGTGGCACGGCGCCGATGATGGCGATTGCCGGGTTTGGGGCGGTGGCGCGGCTGGCCCCGGTTGAGATGTCGGCATTGCGGGACCGGCTCGAGTCTCTGGCCGATGGGGCGGTGGTGATCGGCAGGGATGCGCCGAGACTCGGCAACACGTCGTGCCTGGCGCTGCCGGGTGTGGCGGCTCAGACGCAGGTGATGTCGCTGGATTTGGCCGGTATCGCGGTATCGGCTGGGGCTGCGTGCAGTTCGGGCAAGGTGGTGCGGTCGCATGTGCTCGATGCGATGGGGTTGGGCTCGCTTGCGGGTGAGGCCATTCGGGTGTCGTTGCCTTGGAATGCGACCGAGGCGGATGTGGACGGGTTCGGCCATGCGTGGCGGGCAATGGCGGCGCGTCTTTTACAACGTGCGGCCTGACACCATATCAAGGTGATGCCCGCAAACCGCCTGATCTTTCTCGACAATCAATCCACCACGCCGTGTGACCCGCGTGTGGTGGGTGCCATGCTGCCGTGGTTCAGCGAGCAATTCGGCAATCCGCATTCCGCTGAGCATCAGATGGGCCGTGATGCGGAGGCGGCGGTGGAGACGGCACGCGCGCATGTGGCGGCGCTGATTGGGGCTGAGGCGCGAGAGGTGGTGTTCACCTCGGGGGCGACTGAGAGCAACAACATTGCCATCAAGGGGGCTGCTCGCCACGCAAGGCGGGTGGGAGATGAGCGTCGTCGCGTGATCACGGTGGCGACGGAACATAAATGTGTGCTCGAGTCCGTCGCTGATCTGGCGGAGGACGGGTTCGACCCTGTGGTGCTGCCGGTGCGGCGTGACGGGACGCTCGATCTGGACCGGTTGGCTGAGGCGTTGGAGGTGCCGACGCTGTTGGTCAGCGTGATGGCGGTGAACAACGAGACCGGTTTGATCCAGGATTTGGCGGGGATTGCTGCGGTGGTGAAGCGGGCGGGGGCGCTGTTTCACACGGACGCGGCACAGGCACTTGGCAAGATTTCGCTCGATGTTGGGGTGGGCATCGATCTGATGTCGGTCACCGCGCACAAGCTTTATGGCCCGAAAGGGGTGGGGGCGCTTTACGTCCGCAGACGCCCCCGCGCCCGCGTAGCGGCGTTATTCTCTGGCGGCAATCAGGAACGTGGGCTGCGTTCCGGCACCCTGGCCACGCCGTTGGTGGTGGGGTTCGGTGAGGCGTGCCGGATTGCGGGGCAGGAGATGGCTGATGAAGCGGCGCGGATTTCGGCGATCCGCGATGATCTGCTGGAGCGTTTGACGCTTGCGATTCCTGGCCTTTCGTTGAACGGCAGCGCCGTGCGGGTGGCGGGCAACCTCAATATTACGCTGCCACGCAGCACGGCGGCGGCCTTTATGTCCGAGCATCCGGAGCTGTGCATTTCCACCGGCTCGGCCTGTTCCTCGGCGGCCATCGAGCCGTCTTATGTGCTGCGCGCAATGGGACTGGACCCTGACGAAGCGGCACGCAGCTTGCGCATCGGCATCGGACGCTTTACCTGCGCTGCCGATATCGACCATGCCGCCGCAGCCTTTGCGGCATTTCACACTCTGCAGCAGGCCTGACCCATGCCCAAAATGACGTTTATCGAGCGTGACGGTACCCATCGTGAAGTTGACGCTCCGCTTGGCCTTTCCGTGCTGGAGGTGGCCCACAAGCATGGCGTGGATATTGAGGGAGCCTGCGAAGGCTCGCTGGCGTGCTCGACCTGCCACGTGATTGTGGACCCGAGCTGGTATGGCAAGCTGCCAAAGGGAGCGAGGACGAGGAAGACATGCTCGATCTCGCATTCGGTCTGGAGAAGACGAGCCGCCTCGGCTGCCAGCTGGTGATCAAGCCGGAGCTGGATGGGCTGGTGGTGCGCCTGCCTGCCTCCAGCCGCAACGCGCTCGACGGCTAATGTGATGCGGGTTGTCGTTGCCATGTCCGGCGGCGTCGACAGCTCGGTTGTCGCCGGATTGCTGCACGAGCAGGGGCACGAGGTCATCGGTGTCACGCTGCAGCTTTACGACCATGGCGCGGCCGTGGGCCGGAAGGGCGCGTGCTGTGCGGGTCAGGATATTCATGATGCGCGGCGGGTGGCGGACCGGCTGGGCTTTGCGCATTACGTGATCGATGCCGAGGAGCGGTTTCGCGCGGCCGTGATCAAGCCGTTCGCCGATAGCTATGCCGCAGGTGAGACGCCGGTGCCGTGCATCTCTTGCAATCAGTCGGTGAAGTTTACCGATCTGGTGCAGTTGTCGTCGGACCTTGGGGCGGAGCGGCTGGCGACCGGGCATTATGTGCGGCGGATTGATGGACCTGGTGGTGCGGAGCTGCATCGGGCGGTGGATACGGCGCGCGATCAGAGTTGGTTTTTGTTCGCCACCACCAAGGCGCAGCTGGAGCGCTGCATGTTTCCGCTCGGGGATCATCCGACCAAGGCCGAGGTTCGGACCGAGGCGGCGCGGCTGGGGCTTGAAGTGGCGGCCAAGCCGGACAGTCAGGATATTTGTTTTGTGCCGCAGGGCAGCTACGCCGATGTGGTGGCGAAGCTGCGGCCGGATGCGATGGAGCCGGGCGAGATCGTGTCTCCGGAGGGCAAGGTGCTTGGCCGGCATGACGGGATTGCCCGCTATACCATCGGTCAGGCCAAGCGGCTGGGGACGGCGCAATCGGCTGATCAGCGACGGGTGGTGACGCGTTTGGATGCTTCGACGCGGCGGGTGGTGGTCGATACCGCCCCACCGGGGGCCACCACCTTGCGGCTGCGTGACGTGAACTGGCTGACCGAGGCGCACGATATGCGTTGCACTGTCAAGTTGCGCTCCAGCGAGACGGCGCACGGTGCTCGCGTTGTGGTCGGTGATGCAGTGGACGTGCTTCTCGACACCCCGGCCCGCGCCGCTCCTGGGCAGGCCTGTGTGTTCTATGACGGCGACCGAGTGATGGGCGGCGGGTTCATCTCTGGGCGCAATGATGCCGAGCGCTGATCGCGGCCCTTGCTGATTGACGTGGCGGCCTGACAAGGCTATCTCCCCCGCCTCCCGCCGAGTTGCGACCGTAGCGTCGACGACGGTGACGAAGAGATGGCGGTGTAGCTCAGTGGTAGAGCAGGGGAATCATAATCCCTTGGTCGGTGGTTCAAATCCGCCCACCGCTACCATCTTTTCCAGAATTTATCCTGCCGATAAAGCGATGCTAGGCACCTCTGCCGGGGGCTGCTAGGCAGTTCGGGTGCTGGGTTGTTCTGGAAGTTCTGGCAATTCGATCGCATTGACCGCCTGCCGGGCGAGCCGTTCTTGTTCTGCGCCCCGCACGTAATGGTCGGCCATGCCGCTGGTGGAGTGGCCGGACATCGCCATCAATTCGCGCTTGTCAATCGGCGGGGTCCCAAAGCAGGTCAGCGAGGGAAGCGGTCGATTTGGAGAGCAAGCCCGGGATTTCTGGTGACCGCTTATTCACATTCCACACGCTTCAATAACGTTTTGTCGAAAGCACCTCGAACGTGCGTTCGATGCTGGAGACGCTGCGGTCGTAGCGGCGCATGGCGAGGCAGGCGATCAGCGCATCCACAACCGCAAGCTGGGCGATGCGGCTGGTCATGGCCTCGGTGCGGAAGCGGGTTTCGCGCGCCGCGGTGTGCAGCACGATGTCGGCATGGGCGAGCAACGGCGACCGGCCGAAATTGGTGAGGCATATCGTCGTCGCACCCGCCTCTTGTGCGAGGCGCGTGGCGGTGACGGTCTCGATCGTGCTGCCGGAATGGGAGATCGTCAGCGTGGCGACATCCCGCCCGGTGAGCGCCGCGCTGATCGCCATGAGGTGCGAATCGACCGCCACCTTGCTCTCGATGCCGATGCGCAGCAGCCGGTAGTTCGCGTCCTCCGCCACCGGCGCGGCACTGCCGATGCCGTACAACTCAACCCGGCGGGCGGCGTTGATCGCGCCGACCGCGCGTTCGAGCGCCGCGAGATCGAGCACCTTCAGCGTGTCCTGCAGGGCCTGCGTTCCGCTGCCGAACACCTTGCCGACGATGGTGGCCTCGCTGTCGTCGCGCGCGAGGTCCTCGTGGATCAGTTGCACGGTCGGCACCACCTCGCGCGCCAGGGAGAGTTTCACCTGCTGGAACCCGCGCGCGCCGATGCTCTGGCACAGTGCGATCACGCTGCCTTCACTGGCCCGACACCGCTCGGCGACCTCGGTGACCGACATCGAGACGACGACATCGACATTGCCGATGATGAAGTCAGCGATGCGCCCGGCGGTGGCGGGCATGCTTGGGCGTAGGGCGTGCAGCTTCTCCAGCACCCCCGTGAACATCGCGCTGCCATCCGCGCCGCGGCTCATGCCAGACCGCCGATCGCAGTCGGCCAGCCGTCCAGCTCCAGACCTGCGCCGCGTGCCGTAAGAAGATGTTCCATTGCCCTGCCGTTTGACCAGATCTGAGATACTCTCAGAATGGATCGCCTTGCAACTGAGCTTAAATCACAGAACCGACGCAGGAGTGTCATCCCATCGTCATCGCTACCGCCTAATCGATGTGGGGGTGAAACAAGGGCAAACGGCGATGATGGTGCGGTTGGTAGCGCGGCGCATCCTGCGCGTGGCTTTGATGCTGTGGGTTATCGGTTCGCTGGTGTTCTTCGCAACAAGGCTCACAGGCAACCCGATCGACTCGCTTATGCCCGAAGGGATCGACGCGGCCTCGCGTCAGGCGATGATTGCCTATTGGGGACTCGACGGTCCGGTATCCGAGCAGTACCTGCATTTCTGGACGGCCCTGGCGCATGGGCAGTTCGGACTGGGACTGCAGGAGCGCCGGCCGGTTGCGGACATCTTCTTCGAGCGGACAGGCAACAGCGCCTTACTGTTGCTGGCCACCCTGGCGGTCACGGTCGCGATCGGTGTGCCCGGCGGGATCCTCGCCGCCGTCTGGCGCGGCCGCCCGCGCGGCGGCGTGGTGCTGTTACTGGCATTCCTCGGCTACGCGACGCCGAACTTCGTGCTCGGCATTCTGCTGATCCTGATCTTTTCCTACCGGCTGCATTGGCTGCCCAGCTCAGGTGCTGCGGGCCTGGCCCATTATGTGATGCCCACGTTGACCCTCTCCGCGTTCTTCGTGGCGTCTCTGCTGCGATACACCCGCAACGCGATGCTGGACGTGCTGTCGCAGGACTACATGCGGACGGCGCGCGCCAAGGGCTTTACCGAACGGCAAACCATCCTGCGGCACGGCCTCGGCAACGCGATGATTCCTGTGATCACAGCACTGGGGCTGCAGGTGGCCACCCTGGTATCGGGCGCGGTCGTGGTGGAGACCGTGTTCGCCTGGCACGGGGTGGGCGATCTGCTGGTGAACGCGACGCTGCATCGTGACTATCCGCTGCTGCAGTTTGGCGTGCTAGCGGTGGCCGCCGCGGTGGTCGCCGTGAACATCTTGGTCGATCTTGCCTACTCGGCGATCGATCCGCGGGTTCGGCTGGCGGAAGCCGTTTGATGAGCGCTGCTATGCCCGTTGTCGTCCCACTGCGGCAGCACGTGCTGCCGCACGGTATTCCGGTGTCCGTGGCATGCGCTGCCGCGCTGGCCGCGGTACTGGTGATCCTGGCCCTGGCGGCACCCCTGATCGCCCCGTACGACCCCGCTACGCAGACTCTTCTGGCACGCCTTCGCCCGCCGATTGGGTTCCTCGGCGCGGACCCGCGGCATTGGCTGGGCACTGACCAACTTGGCCGCGACATGCTGACCCGTTGCCTTTACGGACTGCGGCTCAGCCTCTTTCTGTCACTGTCTGGCACGGTCATTGGGCTGTTTCTTGGCACAGCGCTTGGCGTGGCAGCGGCGATGGGCGGGCGCGTGGCGGACGCGTTGATCATGGGACTGGTGGATGTGAAGCTGGCACTGCCGTTCACCCTGGTGGCACTGGTGGTGATTGCCGTGGCCGGCAGCGGCATATCGGTGCTCGTGGTGGTACTTGGCATCGCCTACTGGGCGCATTTCGCGCGGCTGGTTCGCGCCGAGCTGATGGCGCTGCGCAGCCTGCCGTTCGTCGAAGCAGCGCGCGCCGTGGGCGCGTCCAGGACGCGGCTCGCGATGGTGCACATGCTGCCCAACATCGTCTCGCCCGTCGTGGTGATGACAACGCTGAACTTCTCCAACCTCATTCTGCTGGAATCCTCGCTGTCGTTCATCGGGCTCGGCGTCCAGCCGCCCACAGCGACGCTGGGTTCCATGGTGGGGCTGGGGCGGGACTATATGGCCTCCGCCCCTTGGATCGTTGCTGAACCCGCGCTGCTGATCTTCTCCGTTTCGCTCGCCGTCATGCTGCTGGGCGATTTCCTGTGCGACCGCTTCAACGTGCGGCTGCGCGACCGTTGACTGAACTCCAATAAGGAAGTGCCGCAATGATCAACCGCCGAGAACTTGGGTATGGCCTACTGGCCGGCATGGCCGCGCAGGTGCTGCCGGGCACAGCCATAGCCGCCGGGAAGGACGAGCTGCGCGTGGCAGTGCAGAACATGGCTCCGTGGCTCGACCCGGGGCGCGATTTTTCCAATGTCGGGTCACAGTTCTACTGGAATGCGTTCGATCCGCTGATCGGAAAGGACCACACACAGGCACAGAACGTTTGGAAACCGGGGCTTGCCACGTCCTGGCGGCAGACCTCGCCCACCGAGATCGAGCTGACCTTGCGCGAAGGCGTGAAGTTCCACGACGGTTCTCTGATGACCGTGGACGACGTCGTGTTTTCGCTCGACCGGCTGTTCCACGCCAGCTTCCCGCCTTATGTCATCCGGCAGCGCGACACCGTGCCCAACATGGCGAAAGTCGAGGCCATTGGTCCGAACGCGATCCGCGTCACAGCCAAGCGGGCAGAGCCGCTGTTCGAGACACTGCTGAACGTCCAGCAGTTGATGGTGGTGCCCAAGCAATACATCGAATCCCTGGGTGCCGGCGGCAAGACGGCTGACAATGCCGCCTTCGAGGCGTTCGCGCTGAAGCCGATCGGCACAGGACCCTATCGCATCGCCGCCTTCGTGCCCGGCCAACGCCTGGTGTATGAGCGGTTCGATGATTTCTGGGGCGAGAAGGCGCCGTTCCGTCGCGTGACGATCACGTTGATCCCGGAGCTTTCGGCGCGCATCACCGCGTTGGCCAACAACGAAGTCGACCTGATCACCAACCTGCCGCCCGACCAGATCGGCGTGGTGGCCGGCAATCCCGCGTTGCGTGTGGAAAGCATAGTCACGCCGCTGTTCCATGTGGTGATCTTCAACCCCAAGCACCCCAAGCTGCGCGATGCGCGCATCCGCCAGGCGCTCTCGCTGGCGGTGGACCGCGACACGCTCAACAAGGCGCTTTGGGACGGCAAGGCCGTGGTGCCCTCCACGCACACGATGCCGCAGTTCGGCCCGCTCTACATGCCGGAGCTCAAGACCTTCGGATATGATCCCGACCGTGCCCGCTCACTGCTGAAGGCCGCCGCGTATGACGGCTTCGCCGTGCGCTATGACACCGCGGCGGGCTACTACACCAACGGTCTCATCGCCGCCCAGGCCATCCAGGAGATGTGGGGCGCAGTGGGCGTGAAGACGCAGATCAACGTGCAGGACCAGTGGACCGGAAACGACCCCACGATGATGGCGCGCAACTGGTCGAACCCGATGTACTTTCCAGATCCAGCCGGCTGCTTCGGCATCATGTGGGGACCCACGGGAAACTCGGTGAGCGAAGGACGCTTCACTCCCACTGCGGACTACAACGCCACATGGGACCGCTTCCGGTACTCGACCGACGTGGTGGAGCGGCGCACCGCCTATGCCAGCCTGATGGGCGAGATTGCCGAGGACCCGCCGGTGCTGCCGCTCTACCAGCCGTATGAGTCGTTTGCGCGGCAAAGTGCCCTGCATTGGAAGCCACTGCCAGGGCACATCCCCTATGTGCTGGACTTCCGTGCCGGGCGCGTCTCGTTCGGCTGAACCGAAGGCCGGGAGGTGTGCCCTCCCGGCCGTTTGCCTTTCTCGTGTCCAACCCTGGGGGCCTTTCCATGCCGCGCATCGCCATCGTGACCGACATTCATCACGGCGCAGACCACCTGGCCAAGCGGGGCTCCGCGGCTCTGCCGTTGCTGGAGCAGTTCGTCCGTTTCGTCGCCGATACCAAGCCCGACCTGGTGCTGGACCTGGGGGACCGGATCAGTGATCGCGATCGCGACCACGACCTCGCCTTGATGCGGCAGGTGGCGGATGCATTCGCGCCGATCGCAGCACCGGTGCTGCACCTGTGCGGCAACCATGACCGCGATTTCCTGAGCGTGGACGACAATGAGCGCGTGATGGGCCAGGCTCTCGGCCATCAGTGCCTCGACATCGGCGGCTGGCGCGTTGTGGCCTGGCGGGCCGACAGCCGGATCCGTCGCCCCGGCGGGTTCCATCTGGACGAGGCCGACTTGGTATGGCTGGAGCATACCGTGCGAAGTGCCGACCGCCCGTTGCTGATCGCAAGCCATGTGCCGCTGTCCGGGCATGACCAGACGGGTAACTACTGGTTCGAGCGTAACCCAACCCGGTCGCGTTACCCCGACACGGCGCGGCTGCGCGCGGTGTTGGCACGGGCGCGGGTGCCGATGCTGTGCGTTGCGGGCCATGTGCACTGGAACACACTGACGATGGTGGATTCCATCCCGCACCTGACCCTGCAGTCGCTGGTTGAGCTGTCCAGCACTTCGCCGCAGCCGGCGGGCGCGTGGGGGCTGCTGGAGTTGGCCGATACCATTGATTGGCGTGTGCTGGGGCTGGACCCGTTCGCGGTGCGGCTAGACGCGACGGCGACCGCCCGTCGCCCGCTGCCCTGCCTGGCACCGTTCGAAGAACGCGTCCTTGCCACGGCGGGCTGACGCCGTGGCCGATCTGTTGCGTGTTGAGAACCTCACCGTGGCCTTCGGGCCGGCACACCAGCAGACAATGGCGGTGCACGGCCTTTCCTTCGTGGTCAAGCCTGGCCAGTCGGTGGCGCTGGTGGGAGAGTCCGGCTCTGGTAAATCCGTCACCGCCCTAGCGATTTTGAGACTGGTGGAGCGCGGAGGGGGGCGTATTGTGGGCGGCCGCATGCGCTTCCAGCGGCCTGACGCAACGGCGCTCGATCTTGAGGTCGCCAGCGAGGCGCAGATGTGCGCGGTGCGTGGGCGGGACATCGCCATGATCTTCCAGGAGCCTATGACGTCGCTCAACCCGATCCAGACGATCGGTCGACAGATGGCCGAGGTTCTGACCCTCCACGAGGGGCATGGTACCACGGTCGCGCGCGCCGCCGCGCTGCGAATGCTGGATCAGGTGAAGATGACAGATCCTGCCCGGCGCCTGCACCAGTATCCGCATGAGCTGTCCGGTGGCATGCGCCAGCGTGTGATGATCGGCATGGCGCTGCTGTGTCGTCCAAAGCTGTTGATCGCCGACGAGCCGACGACAGCCCTGGACGTGACAGTGCAGGCGCAGATCATCGCGCTGATCCGCGAACTACAACGCGACCTTGGGACCGCCCTGCTGTTCATCAGCCACGACCTCGCACTGGTGTCACAGATCGCCGACGAGGTGGTGGTGATGCAGCGCGGCACCGCGGTGGAGCAGGGTGCCCGCGACGCGCTGCTACAGGCGCCGGCGCACTCCTACACTCAGGTTCTGCTGGCGGCCGCCCCCAGGCTGGGCAGTGGCACGCCGCCCGTCCCGCTGCCTGGGGCGGATGAGCCGGTGCTCCGCGTGACCGGCCTTGCGAAGAGCTTCCCCTCGCCGCGCGGCCCTGTGGCCGCGGTGACCGACGTGTCGTTTGAGGTGCAGCCGGGTGAGACGCTGGCCATCATCGGAGAATCGGGCTGCGGCAAGTCCACCACCGCCCGTTTGGTCATGCGTCTGATCGAGCCCAGTGCAGGACGCATCGAGATCTGCGGCCAAGACGTCACCACGCTCGGTTCGCGGCGCATGCGCGCGGTGCGGCGGAACATCCAGATGGTGTTCCAGGATCCGTTCGCGTCGCTAAATCCACGTCTTGCGGTGCGCGACCTGATCACCGAGCCGCTCGTCGTTCATATGCCTGAACTCTCGCGCGAGGCGCGGCGGATGCGGGCGATTGAGTTGCTGCGCCGCGTCGGGTTGCCGGATGAAAGCATGGACCGTTATCCGCACCAGTTTTCCGGCGGCCAGCGCCAGCGCTTGTGTATCGCCCGCGCGCTGAGCCTCAATCCGCGTCTCATCATCGCCGACGAGGCCGTGTCGGCGCTGGACGTGTCTGTGCAGATGCAGGTGCTGTCGCTGTTGCGTGAGCTGCAGACCGATCTGGGTGTGGCGTTTCTTTTCATCTCGCACGATATCGGCGTGGTCGAACGGATCAGCCACCGCGTCGCGGTGATGCAGGCGGGATGCATCGTGGAATGCGGCCCAACGCGGCAGGTTCTCGAGGCTCCGGCACAACCCTACACACGACAACTGATCGCCGCCGTACCGCGCATTCGCTTTGGCCAAGTGGTTGAGGCTGCCTGAGGCGTGAACCACTACGGGTTTGTCTGAGTGCAGAACAGCGCGGGGTCACAACGCCCGTCCGCCCGGCAATCTATTTATTCTCCACCCTATTCCGGAAGCCAGAGCTTGCGCTTGTTCACAGGGTTGGCAGCAGCGGCACGTCAGGCCGCAGTCATGATGAGACCGTCGATTGCGTGGCCGTGTCTTTATCGAGATCCATCTGCAGCAATTCGATAGCATTGACCGCTTGCCGGGCGAGCCTCTCTTGCTCCGCACCACGCACGTAATGGTCGGCCATGCCGCTGGTGGAGTGGCCGGACATCGCCATCAATTCGCGCTGGCTGGCACTGAATTGCTGCCGGTTTGGTGGACACCGCCTTGCGAAACGCTGCGATGGATTTCGTGGAAACATCTGGCTGCCCTAACTGCAGCCGCCGTTCCCATTTCTGCGCATCGCAAAGGGTCGCGATTTCGCGGACATAGCCCGCCACCGCGGCGTCAGCGTGCCGCCACTTGCGACAGCACCACCTCGTCGCGGCAGATCAGCGCGGCACCCGGCTGTTTCCACACGCGAAACTCAATATCCGGCACCATCACCGCGAGATCGACACGCAGGGTGAAAACGGTGAACGCCATCGCCGCAAGTTCTGATGTCAGGACGGATAATGTGGCGAGCACCCGGCCCAACGTGCCCGAATAGATGTCCAGCACCGCTGCCACCTCCCCCGGTGCCGCCGCATCGCCCTGAACAGCAAGCTCGAACGCCACCGCCCATTGGCCGGGGAACAGCCGCCGATACGGGCCGAACAGCACCACGCCCCCGAAATCGCCCGGCGTCACCACGCAACTCGGCGTGGATTTCATGGCATCGAACGGTGCCGCACAAATCAGCTTCACCGGATATGCGGCAAGCCCAGGCTTTACAAATTCCGCCAACGCAAACTCATACAACGCGATATCAAGCTGGTTCAGCTCCCTGATCCGCTCGATCACCGCAGGGTCCACCGTGCCGATATGCAGCGGGTCATTCGAAGCCCGCATCTGCCGCGTCACATTCACCCGCTCGACATTCGCACCCGCCTGCAGATCGAAATGGCCGATCACCGCATCAATGAACAAACCGATATGTTCCACCACCCCCACGCAGGCGAACCGATGCAAATTCTCCTTCGCCCGCGCCAGCGTGTCCGTGCTGAATGGCCTGTGCGGAGAGGTGAGGCACCCGGTCATGTGGTTGCTGAACGCGTGCAGCGTGAAGTCCGGTGCCTGGAAAAAGAACGCGTTCACATCCAGCGCCTTGGCCACCCGAACACGCGGGTCAGCGTGCGGCGTCTCGTCGCTCTGGTAGCGCAGATATTCGTAATACGACAAAGCCCGGTCCACCGGGTCACGCAGCACCGTCACAAACTGCCGTGGCTTCGGCACCGCCTCGAAATCCTCCATGTTGGAGTGCGCCGAGAAGAAGCGATACGCCGCAAGATCGGCCGGCAGGTGATAGCGCAGGCTGGCATCACGCACCGGGCAGCATTCGGCCTCGCTGAAGAACGACGACAAGCACTTGATCACCGCCGTTCCCGCCGTTTTCTCAATATGCAAAAACGCCAGCCGCTCGCGCGCAATCAACGGAACCTGCGACAAAATTGTCCCCACTGCATCCATCTCGTTGTCCTGAGACAGGCATAGCCGACCTCGCCCCCCATGCAAATTCGGACGCCGCAGGCCGTAAGCCCCACCCCATCCAGAAAACCAGCATCGTTACCTAAGCGGAACAAATAGCGCGCAATTCCACGATCCCGCCCAAACCGGTTTTTCGTCTCTAATTTGAGGCAGTCGGGCTAACAAACGCGGCCACGCGCCAAAACGGCACCACCCCGCCAGCCGAGCCCGCATCCGCGCCGCGCGCAGTGCTGCGATTGGCCTGTAAATCACCCGAAGCTGATAGGCCCGCCAGGCCTTCTCCCATGCCTGCACCGCGCGCCGATGCGCCCGCTCATCGTCGGTGACAATGAGTTCGCCCACCGCGTGCCACATCTCGAAGATCGCCGGATTCAGGTCCTCATCCTCGTAAAAATCGGGTTGCGCTGTGGCCTTTGTCCCCATCTTGGCGAGGCAGCCAGCCATGATCTCGTTCAAGCCGGTCATGAAAGCCGCCTGCAACGCCTCGTCTTTCGCCTGCCGAGAGCCGGTCAGCGCCAGCTTCACCCAGAACCCCCACGACCCGATTTTGTGCATAACTCCGCCAATGACACGCAGCAGCGCCATCAAGCCAGAGGTTGCACAAAACTCGTCATCGGCGTCCATGAGTGGGGTCCCTTTGTCATTCGAGGTAGTTGGAATAACATTATGTGCGCCAGTGGCTGGCCCATCACAAGGGAAAAATCACCTCACGCTGGACAAAACGACCCGGTTATGGGAACCGTCAGTAGCGAATATCGCACGATTGGTTGCGCCGCACTCCCAGGCATTGCGACCGTTTGCTGCAGCTCTGAGAGTAAGGAAAACACATGGAACTGACCGCCGATGGCCTTGACGAGTTCGTCAAGGAAAGTGACCGGCTTGGCGGCCCGAGTGTAGCTGCGTGTCAGGCTTATTGGCAAGATTTCAGCTACCGGCCCACGCTTGTCATCGATCATACGCTCGACCCGTTCGGCACCGACTACGCCGCACAGCAGATGCGCTTGTACGTAGAGTTGGCTGGCCATGATTACCGGCCTGTGCAGGATGAGCAGCATAGCTTTGATATCGCAAGCCACCTCGCTGCGATCAATCCCTATGGAGTGTATGACGCGACGATGATGGGCGTTCACCTCCAGCGGCTCGCGCGGGCGTTTTCATGCGCGAAGGTGAAGCATGGGGAATTGCTTCTTGATATGGGTTGCGGCTGGGGGCTGTCATCCGAAGTCGCGGCCTACATGGGGCTCCGCGTGAAAGGCGTTGACGTAAACCCAAGTTTTGTGTCGCTCGTCAATGGTCGTGCTATACGGCAGAGATACCCCATTACTGCGGTGTGCTCCACGTTCGAGAACTACTTGAGCGATGAGCCTGTTGATCTGGTGCTATTCTATGAATGCCTGCATCACGCGGTTGACCCGCTCGCTATCGTAACGCGTTATGCTGCGATGCTGCGGCCAGGCGGGCGGTTGATTTTGGCGGGCGAGCCGATCAATGCGATTTGGTGGCCGCATTGGGGCATTAGGCTTGATTCACTATCAGTTTACTGCATCCGCAAATTCGGCTGGTTTGAGAGCGGCTGGTCGATGGAATATATCCAGGAATTGCTCCGCCGAGCTGGCCTTGAACCGCAGGTATTTCAGAATGAAGACGGACTTGTCGGTCCAGCTATCGTCGGACAGAAATCAAGCGCTGCCGTGTGATAATCGTCTGACGTATCCGAGCGGTTAGACCAGATGCGAATTTCGCCAGCCTTGCACGCCGTCAATTCGGACGATGGGTTTCCCGCCAGAAAGCTCGATAAGTGTCGGCTTTTCCATTTCAAGAGCCCATCCGGCCCGCTCAAGAACTCCGGCGATCAACCCGTCGATCTCCCTTGAGTGAGTGCCGACGACAATATACTTTACTTTTTTTGTCAAAATATCGATTGACTGCGGTATCAGAGTGGCTTCGCCACCTTGGATATCGATGTGAAGCAGATCAACCTGTTCTATATCTGCAAATAAATTTTCGAGTGAAATCATTGGGATATTGTCGTAATTTTCTGCTGCGGCTTTGTCTGGAAGTCCGTCAAATATCGGTGCAAGCCCCCAACTCACCCCAGATTGCAGTTGCTTTGGAAAATAGGCCATGCCGTCAGTTGAGGCGGCTATGCCTCTGACAAGCGTGATATCAGCTTCGGGGAATCCATTTGTCTCCAAGGTCTGTCGGGCAAAATCGATATGCCCTTCGTCTCCTTCAACGCCAATAACATGGACAGTCTTGCCACTATTTTTGGCAACAACACCCGCAATATTTAGCCAGCACCCCCACCCACAACCTAGCTCGCAGACAACAAACCTAGAAGACGCAAGTTCAATGGCTCGCAGCACCGCCCCGAACTCCGCAACGTCGGCATGCCAGTTTGCTGGTATCGGCGCGCCGTGAACCGAGCCCGCTATGCCGGGCATTCCCGCAGCAAACTCCGGCCGCAACGCCACGCCAAAGAAATTGACAACATGCCCTTCGACGGGCTTCCGTTCTCTGTCTTCATATCGCAACATAAGTTCAATTGGGTCGAAAGATGACGTGTAAAAAGGTGGAGCGACGCGCCGCGCACGCGCCACATATTCGTCGCTTTCTGTCAGAAACTTCAGGATCGTATGGCGCGGCCCCATCTCCACGAGCGTTTTGACGACGGCATCACTTTCGGGCTTGCGGCCGATAATAGCCTCGAAGATCCGGCCGCATTCCGCCGAAGTGATTTCAGATTTGTCAGGAGTATTCGGACTGGTGTGCATGAGACCCAAACGTGACAAATATGGAGCGGATGATGCCGGTTTCTAGAAGGCTTATATCCAATCCAGCAAGGACGTTCGGCTCTCGATCTTCTGGACGAGTTCGTTGTGCTCCTCCAGGCTCACATCCACAAGCCGGTCATGATGCCATTCGCAATAGAGGCGGGTGACGCGATCAATCGTACCGTCAGCTAGCATCCTTGGCAGAATTTCATATTCAGCGCCCTCAACATCCATCTTTATTATAAGTTCATCTGTTTCCCTTACGTTGCGCGCGATCCAGGCGCTCAAATCAATGCATGGCACTTTCACGGGCCTTGTGTAGTCAACTTGTTGCACACCTTCGGCGAACTCCACTTTGCCGTGCATGGCCGTTGACCCTTGGTCATGGCCAATGAAAAACTCTAAGTGCCCGTCATGTGTCCATACGGCTGTCGGCGAAAAGAAGATCGGCTTGGTGAGGGTCCGTATATTGGTCAAAACATGCTGAGACAAATCAGGGTTGGGTTCAAATGTATAAAAATCGTGGTCAGGGTAAATTTCAATAAATTTTAAAACTGATTCTCCACAATGACCTCCACAATCCAGAAAAATATGGCGTTTACTGGGCGTGGTTTCTGTTTTCATTGGTTTTCTCTGGCTTTTTCTTACATTCTGGAGATCGTTGTAGGCACTTTTGATATCCTGTCCGGTTTGATCGTTGGGCAGTTGTGCGACGCGGTTGGAGAAATCAACTAGATGCTCGCCTAGATATTTGCTTTCTATAGTGTTCATATATTGCATTAGAAACTTTGACGGGCCTTGAAAGTGAAGGCAGAAAAAACGTGTTAGCTTTCCATTATTTGATTTGATCCATGGCTGCTTTGCTCGCCATGTGACTTTCTTGTGCCCATAAAAACTAGCAAATCCATTTTGTGCCCGGATATTATTGTCAATACCTAGCTCCGTGCCCCTATACGCGGCATCAACATACTCATTAGGCTTGCTATTGCACAATTCAATAAGAAGATGCATGTCGGAGAGATGAGCGCGACCACTTATAGCATTTCGCTGAGACAACGTCTCTAACGTATCCGAATTCGAGTAAACGGAAGTAAAATAATCCAGAATTTCTGAGATTTTCTCTACATTTTTTAGATACATAAACCATGCACTGTTCAAAGTCGCACCAAGAAGCGGACTACTCTCTAAGGTTGCTGCAAGTTCTTCAAGACCTTCATATACCAGAACGTCGTGATCAGCCACCCAAATTGGACCATCGAAACGACGCATATAATTTCTGATAATAAACCACCTCTCGAAGCAAAATATTTCATAGTCGAATGGATTGGCGCTGATGTGGGAGTAAATTGACCTAAATGACTCAATGTCCGTGGAGAACTCCGCAATATCATGAAATTCCGCAAATTCACATTTTGCGTCCTGATCGCCAATGATAACGGGTAGATATCCACACGAACGTGCCTGCGAAACGGCATATTGCAGAAAAGATGAGTTTCCTTTGTGAACAAAGCATACTCTTATCGGGGAGTCATGCGTCGCAGGCATACCCATTCCATCCTTTTGATTCATAGAAGCACCTGCATATTTTTCATTAGCATCCAACACAGCACATACCTGAATGAGATTGAGAATTGATATTGTTTTATGGAGAACTTTTGGTGTGCTAGCTAATCACCGTGATACGTCGCGCGTTTTCGATCAGCCAAAATCTCCTCCAACCGCGCCTTATAACGTCCGGCAATCGGCTCCACCGAGAAATTCGCCCGCACAAACGTCTGTGCCGTCAGCGCCCGGCGCTCACGCTCCTCGGCATTGCCCACAATCTCGCGCATCTGCTTCACCGCGTCCTCGTGGCTCGGCTCCGCCCATTGCTGGCCGGGAACGACGAAGATGTAGTCCTCCGGAGCAAGCGGGGCCAGACGGTAATCCACCAGCCACGCCGTTTCAGGCCGGCAGAACTCGGTATTGCCGGAGTAGTTCGTCGAAAGCACCGGAACGCCCAGATGCATCGCCTCCAGCATCCCAAACCCCAGCCCCTCCGACTTGTGCAATGACACGTAGCAGTCACTGCCCGTCTTCATCATCAGCAGGTCATCATAGGGCAGTGTCTCGTTCACAATCATAATCCGCGGGTCCGCATCGGCGGCCTCCGTGAGATAGCCCCATATTTTAACCTGCACCGGATCGGTGATGAAGTCCTTGTTGTGGGTTTTCAGAATGAGCTTCACATTATGCTGGTCAGGAAATGCATCCGTGAACGCTTTGACCACGGCCCGAGGGTTCTTGCGCTGAATATAGGAAAACGAGTCAAACGCGGCAAAAAACACAAAATCATCATCGCCCACAGCAACCCGTTCTTGAATGAACCGCCGGGCCTTGGCGCGCTCCGGCACCGCCCCTGCCTGGAACGGCATGCCGACGTTTTTCACCGGGCACTTGGCTGTGGGCTGATAGATTTCAACGCCATATTCAGATGAGACCCAAATCTCATCGAGCAAATCCATGCCGAGCGCATGGCACTTGGCCGGGGAGTCGAGCTCCCAAAAGAAATACCCAATATTATAAGATCCGGTGAACACATCGGGCAAAAACGCGAACGCCAACGGAGCCGACTCGGCATTGAGATGAATGAGATTGACCCGAGCCGGACTGAGCGGCGACAGCTTGTGTTCTGGGCTAAAGCCAACCGGGGCAGGGTTATCAAGATCAAAATCGTAGAGTGAGTATGTGAGCCCCGTTTCGATCAATGCATCAGCCGACAGGCGTGTCGCCTGCCCGAGGCCCGATGCTTTGCGCAGCGGTCCAATGAGTTGAACATCCACCGCGGTTGCGTCAGCCGGCATGGGCTGAAAACTGGCCGAAAGAGTTCGGTGCCCTTCGCGCGACATGGCGAGGTTGCGCTGCGTCCCGACGTCAAACCCACGCTCGCGCATCGTGGCCGCAAAGTTCATGATTTTGTCGAGATATTTTGTCTCACCAAAAATTTCTCGGCACATGACGGCAAACGGCGTCTGATCTGGCGAAGGACCAGTCAATAATATGCGCATCCACCGTTGAGGTAAATACTGAAGAAGAGAAGGAAAGTTTAATGCCGATAGCATAACCCCGACATAGAGTATTATTCGATGATCGGTGAGTTCAAGACTGAAAAAATGCCATCGCGTGTTGCGGCTAAAGAATACCTCAAGGAAGCGATTTAAAGGAAAATCCTGCGTTCGCCATATATGTCGAATTTCATTCAGTGTTGAGCGATAGCTGCTTGGAACAAGGCAGTCTTCAACATAAAGCGAGCGTGCTCGCTCAATCGACCACCAGTAGACGATTCCCAAATAACTATCTGCAGAATTCAAATCCAATGAATGGACAAGTGATTTATTATCAACAAGGAACGTCCAAGTGGCCCTCGTCAGGTGGTGTTGTTGTCCGCCGAATATGATTGCTTCATTGAGATAGGCAATATCTCCAGCAGAGAGCGGCGCCCGCAAGCCCTGGCGATGCACAGAATAGAACTCTAAATACCATTTCAAATAGTGGTCAACGTCCGCAGGAGTGTCATCACATTGAAAGCGGCTATCAGAACGGAATCGATAACGCACAAAATCGGCGTATTTCGAGAGTTGGTGATGGCGTTTTGGCGGCGTCGTATCATGAACCGGCTGCACCATAACCTGGGCTCGACGACCTTCGATCGATATTGTGGCAATGGCAGGTTGAAATTCATTGGGTGTTACGAAAGCATTCAAAATACCGTGTTCGCTGACGTCACGGATTTGCGCGGCCATCTTGCGTGTAATCGTAAAAGTATAACTTGACGTCCATTGGAATTTAAGTTCCCCAAATTTCTCGCGGGTATCGCCAAGGCAGTAGGTTTCGATTTCGACAATCGAAAATGAGTCGCATTGATTCAGCGCCGCGGTCAAATCAACCGTTAGTGCGTGGAACCCAGTTCCCTTCCCTGCTTCTAATAAATCAGAACGAAATTCGCTGGCTTTAAATAAACCAATAGAGCGTCCGCCAATAGTAATTTCAACCGTTGCCGCTTCATCCGGTTGTTTTTCATGCCAAACCCATAGCCGGAGCATATTGTTTTCAAACGGTTCAATGTGTCCTTCGCAGGGGCCATAGATCTCTGGCAAGTCCATAAAGTAACTCTCCGGGCATAAAGGAAATTCGAGCGGATTTCCCGTGTATTTGTCGATAACGATCTATTTTTGAACAGATTTTCCATAGAACGTCTGAGCAACTTATAGACAGCAGAGGGCGAAGGCCTCGGAAGGTTAAGTCTCGCAAAGCACTCAGCAACTATCTTTAGAGAAGTGGATGCACCCTGAAAAGCCTCGGTTTTTGGGTTGGGTCTGTGCCAAGGTTCACCAACACGGTGCCTGGAATTGACCGTGCCTCCGTGCGGCAGGGCGTGGACAGCCCCTTGGTAGACTGACATATCTGGCCCGTCGGAAACGGTGAGATACGTTTCAACCGGACAGATCACAGCTTGGAGCGATAAAGCGATATGGCAAAAACCGCCCTCATCACCGGCATCACGGGTCAGGACGGCGCCTATCTGGCGCAACTTCTGCTGAGCCGCGGCTATACCGTGCACGGCCTGCTGCGTCGCTCTGCCTCGG